>JBFYLJ010000166.1:0-11119 GCA_041305465.1 Methanothrix sp. | reverse complement strand
AATTGGAGAGGCTCTTGCCATGCCCCGGGGGGCTATGTCGAACCGACCGCAATTGTCATCTTTGCCGGAGAATGCGCCCTTGTGATTGGACATACCATCCATCTGGCCGGCCATCTTCTGGTCGCCACCCCGGCCCATCTCCCTCATGCCCTTTCTGTCCATGCCGCAGTTTTGTCCAAATTCATTAGCATTACAAGCAGTCGTGTTATTCCGGGACTGCCGCTGCATCTCCTTAAGCTCGCCAAGTGTCATACTGCCCATCTCTTCCGCAGTCAAGTTATTCATGGGGGCAAACATAGCACCATGACCTTGCCGACCAGGGCCGTTATCCATTGGCATTGACAGGGCAGGTACTGCCAAAAGGCAGGCGGCCAGAGCGATCAAAGCGATCTTTCCCGATATTTCCCTAAATTTCATCTGTAATCAAACCTCGAATTTGTTATATTCAACCTTTTTTACAACTCATCTTACCCGTTCACTAAATCGGATCGGCCTAAAGCCTCCCGACAAGACAACATACTCCGGAACGATAGAAAATGTAAATGCCGAACGAACTATTCTGATGTGGAGGCAAACCGCTTTTTATCCTGATGAAAAAGGTTCATGAACGTTCTTTTTTGGATAAAAACCAATCAGAAAGTTCGATTATATTGGTTCTACCCCATTCCTTCTTGTTTACCAATTTTCTGCGTTCAAGAGAGATCAAAATTCCTGTTAAGGACGATTTAGGCGTTCTGGTGTCATACCGGATATCCGCCTGAGTCATTCTGCCACCATGATCGATTAGTGTGGTCATCACGGCTCGCTCTCGAGCGGTGAGCGTCTGCATGACCGCTTCCATCTCTGAACTGACTACAACAACCTTTTTTGTCGATCCATTTGCGGACAGCGGGCTCGCATCCGCATTCTCCCCGTCTTTTTCAGATGCCGATGGAAGGGATACGTCTGCCTGAGAGTCGTCTGACTGAATATCTATCTGGATATGGGCCGCATCAGTATCCAACGCGACGGAAGATAGGGCATTTGCGGCTACGGACGGTAATTCTACCTGTCCGGCATTGTCATGCTTCTCGGGAAGCGGAGACGCCGCAGCCTCCCTTGATAACGAAGCATCAATCGTTTGATCCACCTGATTCTCGATTGGACCGGCAATTGAGCTTGCCATTAAGCCGCGCCGCTTTCTCTGCAAGAAGACGGCGATGCCAAAACCCGCCATCAGTAGTGCTGCTGCAATGAGAAGCATGATCAATGCCGCACCCTCGCTCGGATAGGCTGCAGGAAGGAGCGGCAGGCTGCTGCCGTTGGCCACAAGTAGCTGTCGATAGTGAATGGTAATAAGGGGATTGGAAACCTCATATCCCTGTACATCCGCCACCAGGGACTCGTTGGAAGCGGAGAGCAGATATCCTAGACCCTGTGAGGCGTTGATCTCCCCCAGACTTGTATCGCTGGGCAGATAGAAGGTAACGCGATAGTCATCGAAGCTACCAATGGCCTCAAAGCTCAGAGTCCAGAGATCGCCCGCCTTTGCCGTCAATCTGTCCGTAAGGGCATAGAGCTGATGAGAATCATTCTCGAAGCGAAATTGTGAATCGGTTAGAAAAGCAAGACCACTAACATCTTCGGCATAGCCCGTGATCAGAGCTTTGCCGGCGTTATCGAGGTAGACATTGAGAACCAGACTCTGCCCAAGGAGGGAGTCGGATTGCACTGCATGAGCCGACATAACGAGAAAGGCAGCTATAAAAAACAATGACACTGCCGTCTTCCTGTGCGCCGCTGCGCCCCACTTGTCCCTGACCTTCATATCAAGACCGTTTCTTAGCCTGAATCTATTTAACTTGTAGGGCCTTCCAGTTACCAGGCCCGGCTGGCCACCGGCATCCTCCAGCCGCTGCCAAAGGCACGATCCGTCACCTTCAGCCCGGGTGCAGCTTGCCTCCTCTTGAATTCGGCATTCTTCACCAGACGCAGAACTTTTTCCACCACTTCTTCATCATAGCCCAGGGCTAGAAGCTCCTCTCTTGACTGATGCAGCTGTAGATATCTCTCCAAAATATCATCAAGCACCTCGTAAGGCGGCAGGCTGTCCTGGTCGGTCTGGTCAAAGCGAAGCTCTGCTGTGGGAGCTTTTTGAATGATCGCCATCGGGATGGTCTCACTGCCCCTGGCATTCAGCCATTTTGCCAGCCGGTAAACGATGGTCTTGGGAACATCGGAGATGACGGCCAGGCCCCCGGACATGTCTCCGTAGATGGTACAGTAGCCCACAGCCAGCTCCGACTTGTTTCCGGTAGTGAGAAGCACAAGGCCAAACTTGTTGGAAAGAGCCATGAGGAGGTTTCCACGAATGCGAGCCTGGATGTTCTCTTCCGTCACATTCTTCGGCTGACCCTGGAATGGCTTGGCAAGCTCCCTATCATAAGACTTCATGATATCGTTTATGCTCATAGTAATCGTCTTAATTCTCAGGTTTTGCGCCAATTCGATTGCATCCTGCACGCTTCGCGGGCTGGTGTAGGGTGACGGCATCAGCACGCCCAGTACGTTTTGCGGGCCCAGAGCCTGGGCGGCTATCGCTGCTACAATGCTCGAGTCTATGCCGCCGGAAAGACCCAGCAGAACGCCGGAAAAGCCGCACTTATGGACGTAGTCGCGAGTGCCGAGGACGAGAGCCCGCCAGACCTCAGACTCCGGCGAAAAATCGTCCTTAGCGATCGCCGCCAGCCCGCTGCCAGGGCAGGCAGGATCTGCTATTATCAAATCCGCCGCAAAGCCCTGAGCACGGGCCACCAGGCGACCCTCTCCATCGAAGACACAGCTTCGGCCATCGAAGACCAGATCGTCGTTGCCGCCCACCTGATTGACATAGAAGAAAGGAATCCTGTACTTTTTGGCGAGGTCAGATAGCATGGCCTCGCGGTGTTTTTGCTTGCCTACTGTGAAGGGAGACGCAGAAAGGTTGATAACAGCCTGGGCTCCCGCAGCCACCAGCACCTGCACGGGATCGGTGCGATAGCGACGGCGCTTCCAGAAGTCACGATCGTTCCAGATATCCTCGCATATGGAGATGCCCAGGACCGTCGTTTCGAGCTGCAGGATCTGCGGCTCTGCCGCCGGCTCAAAGTAGCGGTCCTCGTCAAAGACATCGTAAGTGGGAAGCAGCGTTTTTTTGAAGGTCCTCTCCACCCTGCCCCGACGAAGCAGCGCGGCTGAGTTGAAGAGAGGACGGCCAACTTCAGAGTGATTAGGCTCAGCCAGGCCAACCAGTACAGGCGGCAGATCGGACAGCTCCTGGGCCAGGTCCCGCAGAGCGGCCCAGCTGCGCTCTACAAAATCGGCATTCAGGAGCAGATCGCGAGGCGGATAGCCAAGCAGTGCCAGCTCGGATGTAACTGCTAGGTCGATATCCCCTGCTCTGCGCAGAGCGCCGGCGATAAGAAGGCTGTTGCCCCGGAGATCTCCAACAGTGGGATTGAGCTGCAAGAGGGCTATTTTCATAGAAGTATAGCAATGGATGTTCGTGCGGCATTAATCTCTTTCGTTTCCTTTTGCAGGCAAAATAAATGATTAACAAAGACCAAAAAAAGAATAATTGGGTGCGGCAGGACTAATGTCTTCTGCTGAGCCGCCCGAATGATGCGACAATGATGCCGAAAATGGCAAGCGCAGCTTCAAATCCTGGCTGTGTTTGGGGAGCGGCTGCTGCAGATTCGTTCTTAGCGTTTGCCTCTGCCGCTACCAGTCCCTGTCCGGATCCTTGCGCAGCTTCTTTCAGCTCAGGGTTGGCGAGACCGGTTCCGGGCTCATGGATGCCTTGCGAAGCTGTCGCGTTGTTCCCTTGGTTGGCCTGCATCATGCCCTGACCGGTTCCTTGAGCGGATTCTTTCGTTTCCGGACTGACAATTCCAGTTCCCGGCTCATGTACACCCTGTGGACCTGCGGCAAGAGACAATCCGCTAACCGCGAATAGAACCAATAGCATTAGCACTAGTTTTTTCATCATTATCATCCCTCCGTGATTCTACTCTATTAAGCAGTGCCGCGAATATATATTTTTAATGGCGAGAAATTAAAGATATAGGTGGAAAAGGCAGACTAAGGACTAATAACAACCTCAAAACCATTATATTGATAATTGTCGAATATGGAACGTTTAAAACCGGTATCCTTTGATTTAGGACTATCGTTTGACTTCGACATTTACCGTAAAGATTAAGTATCGTTCAGGCTGGATGGTCTTTGTGAGAACGGACCCAATGGACCGATCTCGATGGAGAAAATAATTAGATGGAAACATTAAGTGGAGGTTAGTAAGATGAGATACATGAAATTGTTCGTTTCGCTGGCGGCATTATGCCTGCTGGCCGGTTTTGCCCTGGCAGCACATAATGGAAACGGCCCATCTGCAGGGACAGGATGCTGCAATGAAAACTGCATCAATGGCTGCGAGAATCAGGGGACATGCAGTCAAGAAAATTGCCAGGCAGGAGCATGCCAGGGGCAGAGCTGCAAGATAGGAGCTCAGGATGGAAAAGGTAACCAGAACGGTAACGGCCAGAATGGTAATGCCCAGGGGGAGCAGGATGGTTCCGGCCCTCTGAGAGACGGCAGCTGCCGAACTTAAATCCGTTTAGAGCATTCTAGGGGATTCGTGTCCCCTATCAAATTTATTATGATAATTCGATTTTGAAGAATAATCGCAAGCAGCTCTTTTTGCATTTCATCATCCGCCCATAACTATTGTCTTGCCTACGGCGATGGCGAACATTATGATCAGCACCATGCCTAAGAGCCTCTCCAATATAAAGAAGGCTTTGGAGATCTGCACATCGCGCCAGGGCCTACCGGGAGCTATTTTGTACTCAGGCGGATCGAAGACAAGCTTGCCTCCGGAGAGGAAGGTCATGGCGCTAAAAGCCGCAGCCTCCAGCAAGCTGAAGCGGTTTGCCTCGTCTTCCGGCTCTCCCTCTCGCACCGGCAATATCCCCTGCCGCCACCAGAAAAGGACGGCGAATAATGCCATAAAGACGAGAGACCAGATAACGGGCCGATCCGGCTTTACGCCGTAGCCGTAAAAGAGCATGAGGCCGTAGTCTACGGGCAGGTAGAGCAACGGAAGAGTGGCACGGCGGTCGTTGCGGTAATCGTAGTAGCACTGGTTGGCGTCATCGATGAAGTTAAGGTTTTTAAAATTTCCCATTAATGAAAAATATGCAGTCTCATCGTATGCCAGATGGCCAATGCACTTCCATCGAAGGAAGATCTTGCCAAATTCAGCGCGGCTTAATCCCAGTGTACCAATTATTTTGGTGCCTTCTAAGGAGAGGTCACCTAGAAACTGGGTCTGGTTGAAATCTGCGGACTGGCTAAATTCGCACGAGCTAAAGTAAGCAGACTTGTTGAATGAACATGACTTAAAGTAGGCAGACTCGCCAAATTGAGATCCACGAAAGTCAGCAGATTCGCTAAATTGAGACCCAATGAATTTGACGTTCTTTTTGAATCGAGACTCGATGAAGTTGGCGGTATCGCTGAATTGAGATCCGATGAAGTCAGCTGACCTGAGGAATTGACAATTACCGAAATCGGATGAATTGCAGAAATGTGAACCATGAAAATTAGCATCTCCTGATATATGACTACCCCTAAATGAAACAGGAGCCAGAAACCGAGCATTGGAAAAATTGATGTTACCATCTATCAAGCAGTCTTGGAGGATCAAAGGAGAGAGGGCCACAGTCATGTTCTTTGAAAGCCCAAGTGATATTATATCATCAGCTCTCCTATCTATGGGATCCTCATGAAGCCTTAAATCGTCGATGCTAATGTTACCCACGATATTGTTGTGTACATAATCCACAGGCTCTCCCTGTCCGATCTTTTCCAGAATCTCGCTGGCCTGCACAACCTCCATATCATCTTTATCGCTCCGAGCAGCACTGACGATGCTAATAACCGCAATAACACAGAATACGATGGCCAGCATTCTTAAAGTTCTCACAAATTACAATTTTGCCCATAATCTATAATTATTTTACCTTTGTGTTCTTATTTTCATGGACATATTCCGACAGATTCTGGGCAGCTAATTTTTTACCCTTGCAGCCCGATCATTTCCCGGCGCTATGATGATCCGGCCTGTCTGACTATCATGATGAGGATATTGAGTTCTGAGCGCCTTAAACCTAAAGATCCCGGCCCGGCGTGAGATCGCAGCCCGTGCAGCGGTAGCAGCCCGTAAGAGCTGCAGCCCCGTCCATGCCGTTTTTCTCCAGCGCCTTCTTCAGGTAGCGCGCCAGCTCCAGCAGCCTGGTCGCCGAAGGCCGCTCCATATGCGCCTCGCCCACTCGCAGTGGATGAGGATAGACGGCCCGCAAGACGGGGATGACGTCCATCTCCGTCAGCTCATCGATGGCTCGGCGCAAGATCTCGTCCGACTCGCCCAGGCCTACTATGATATTAGTAAACACATGGTTCTTGCCGAAGAAGCCCACAGCTTCCTGCAGGGCATCCATGATCTCCTGAAAAGATATGCCCGGGCAGACGCGCAAAAAAAGCTCTTTGTCCACGCACTCCAGGTTGTACTTTACCTCATCCACCCCAGCGTCTTTGAGAATCCGGTTTACGCCGGGAAAGGGGCTGATGGAAACGCCAACCGGAACGCCAAAGCGCTTGAGATCCGCCACAATTCCAGCCACCCGTTCGGCTTCCTCCGAAGGCGATACCTCCACACCGCTGGTAAGAGAGATGGCACGCAATTGGCCCGTCCGGGCCGCCTCCTCCACCATCTGCAAGACCGTTTGATGGGACTTCACCCCCCCCTTTAATTTTGGCACGGCGCAGAATTTGCAGTCGAAGATGCATCGCTCCGAGACGGTGATGTAGGCCTGCTCCGGGCAGTGCAGGAGCGGCTCCACCAACTGGCCTCGGGCGACCTCGCGCCCGTCCATGATAACAGCCACACCATCCTCACGACTCTCCAAATGCAACTGCGAGCTTTCCGCTACCGATAGGCGGACCAGTTGGGAGCCGGACTGGAAAAAGACTGACTGGCCCCCGGCACCGGGACCGGCGGTGGAATCCCGCCCGCATGCGTGGGGACTTGCCAGCTGCACGCTTCCTACAGAGAGGAGTTGGGCCTTGGTCTCAAGATCCATAGCCCGTGATTTCCGCTCTTTCCTTAAAGCCATGATCCTTGCGGCGAGTGGGGCAGAAAGCAGCTCCTGCCTAAGCCACGGTCACCACATTGCTCTGGGCCAGAAGAGGCCGGTTGATGTCATCCTGAAACAGTCGGAAGTCGTACTGGCCGGGCTGAGCAGGAAGCCGCCGGACCATGGTGCCGCAGCTTCGCCCTCCGGTAGAGACCTTCCCCAGATCAAACCTGTCCGGTCGTGTCATGCCATACATGCCGATCACACTGGCAGGTGCCGCGCCCCAGAAGGTGATGGTAACCAAACCACCCGGAGCTACCCTCGATGGCTCTGCAATAACCTTATGGCCGGCGTTAGGTTTCACCTCAACTAGATTGCTTGTGGCCTGAGGGAGATTTGCTCCACCTGCAAACATCTTGAATAGGTAGCTGCCTGCATCAGATGCTGAGAACGTAACGTTTCCCGAATCCCGGCTACCCAGCGTCTGCCGCATGGTGGCATCCGAGGAGCCGTCCCGGTACAAGCCTATCCAGTCATCCTTCTGGCCGAAAGCGCCCTGGAAAGCAACGATGATCTTCTCACAGGTATAAACCGTTGCGGGGGTAGCAGAAATGCTGGGTATTGCAACGCTAAATGGCACGGACAAAACCTTTGTGCCGTTCCGGTTGAGCATCTCCAGCTGATAGGAGCCCACCTCTTGAGGAGCAGTAAGCCATGCATCCCCTGAGATATTCTGTCCCAAATAGAGATCTTCTTGCGAATCATTCCGGCCCAAGGCAGCGGGTACAATCTTCCTAATCCAAACCTCCTGGCCGACTGGTGCTGTGAAGTTGAGATCCATCTTGCTGCTGGGAAGATAGCTCTTGGCAGAAAGCTGCATAACTGCCCCCCCAGGGCCCGTGATTCTGCCGGGAATTGGGACGGGAGACGCCTGTGGGTATCGATCCACGCTGGGGCCTCCTGAGACTGACATCTCCTGGTCACAAATTTTGATACCTTTGCAGCCTTCCGCAGGATCATTGAAATCGCTGTAATTGTTGCCCACCTTGCCGTTATCCCAGTTATTGAGGCTATCATCGCGGGCATTTTTGTTGTTGGAGAGATTATTCAGATAAATGGAATTATTGGTGGTGACAGTCTCCGCAGAGGGCATGCTGTTATAGGAAATGATCACCCCCTTTCCCTTGGACTGCATATCTTTGCCAGTTCCAAGATAGGAGAGATAGATTCCTTTTTCGTTTCCTGCAAAATCGTTCCTCTGCACGATGTTGTCGCGGCTGCTATCGATAGCCAGTGCGCCGTCGCTTCCTGCTGCATTATTTCCTTCTATGAGATTGGCGTGGCTCTCCTGCAAATTTAGGGCATCATTTCGGTTCCGCAGGAGAGTATTTCCTATTATCCGGTTTTCCCGGCTGCCTACCAGCTTGCAGCCGTAACGGTTATCGCTTACCTCATTTCTTTCCAGCAAATTTCGACTGCTGTTCTCAAGAAATAGACCTTCGTTGCCGTTTCCCTGAACAACATTGCCAGAGACTGTGTTATTGCTGCACTTTAAAAGAATAATGCCAGCATTGCCGCAGCCGCTGGCCATATTGTTTCTAATGATATTGTCATTGGAGAGGACCAATATGCCAGCATCTTCTGTCCAGCCGCTTGCACTCTTGGCCCATAGGCCTTCCACGACCACTCCATTTGCCTTGATGGTTATGGCCGGACCGTTTTCCGATTCCACACGAGGCAGATCCCCTCCGGAGCTATTGCCTTTGAGGATGAGCGATCGATCGATAACCAGACTCTCCCGGTAGGTTCCGCCGGAAACCTCAATGGTCTCACCAAAGTTTGCGGCATCAATGGCTGTCTGGATTCGCTCACCCGGCATAACAACGACCATTGCATTCGCGCAATTGGCCAACAAGATGAACACAAATATTGTAATGAGGATTTTTAGCGGCTGCCCTGGCATACACTTCATACAAGCCTCATGATTTGCGCGACGGTATAAAATGCCATTCCTTCAAAACCCTGATAAGCGATGGCCATAAGAGGATAATTCAGCCAAAGGGATACTAAAATGGAAATAAGCGAATTGCTGGTCTACCTTGTATATGCTTTCACCACGATATTCATCATAGTCAACCCAGTCGAAGCCACCCTGGTCTATGTCACCCTCACCAGCAACCTGAACTCAAAAGAGAGGACGCATATCTACAGGCGCACAACTCTGGTTGCCTTTGCCATTGCCATTCTCTTCTCGCTGGGTGGGGATGCGGTCTTACGCATCTTCGGCATCACCGTGGACAGCCTGCGTGTGGCAGGAGGCATACTGCTCTTTCTAGTGGCCATCGATATGCTGAGGGGCATTCGGCAGCAAAACAAGGTTACTGAGGCAGAGCTTATGGATGCGAATTCGCGAGAAGACGTCTCCATATTTCCTCTGGCCATACCGCTGCTCACGGGCCCTGGAGCTATAACCTCTGTGGTGGTTTTAATGGGCGCAGCAGACAGCCTAGCAAAAAAAGGCCTGGTGCTGCTCGCGATCAGTCTGACATTCCTTGCCACATTCTTCATCCTCAAATTCTCGCAATACATTGATCGAGCCCTTGGAATTACAGGAATAATGGTCATGACCAGAATCATGGGGCTGATTTTAGGTGCCGTGGCCGTGAGCTTTGTGGCTACCGGGATCTGGAATTTATACCTGGCGATGGCAGGAGCTTGATTGAATGGAGAAAGAATCATTTATGCAGTGGCTTTCCAGCGAAATTCCGGAAACCCTCTTCCCCCAGATTGCCGCCCAGGTCCTCTTTCGCTGCGATAATTGCGGAGAATGCTGCAGAGGAGAAGGCTACGCGCTGGTTGATGAGGCGGATGTAGCTGAGATTGCCGGAGCGCTTTGCATCCGCCCATCCCAGGCCAAAACCAGGTTTACAGAACCGGATCCTGAAAAAAATCCAGGATGCAGGATCCTAAAAAGCATAGGGCCGGATAGAAGCTGCTGCCTTTTTGACCAGCAGGCAAAAAGGTGCAAAATCTACAGCCATAGGCCTCGCATCTGCCGGACATTTCCCATGATAAATGCCGATACTGAGTCGGAGGAGATAATAAGCTTCTACACCGACTGCCGAGGAACGGCTGAATTTGTAAAAATGCTACAGGAAAAGAGAATCGACCCGCTGGTGCAAAAGGAGATCGAGAGCCTCACCAGACAGCCGGAGAGGCTGCAAGCCCTGCAGATAATGCTCTTTATGTGGCTGCGCCGCATGATGGGCGAAATTGAGGAAGCAGAGCAGATCTGCAATATCACAGGTGTCAGTTTACCCCAGGATGACGGCAGCTTCCAGAAGGATTGTCTGGCCTACTTCCTGATGACCATAACAACAGACGGACTGGATGAGTATCAGTACGAAGGGTAATGCAAGATCTGCGGCACTCAGATGGCAGAGCGCGCAGGATTCTTTTTCTGGCAAGCATTCATGTCAAGCCAGCCCGTTTGTCCCACCAACATGGTCTTAACCGCATCAATGGAATTTTGTTCTGCAATTTGATTTAATAACCTCTTTAGACTATCCATGCTTTCGGATTCTAGAATCAAGAAGAAATCGTGGTTTCCGAAGATATGGTGGATGTTCCTTATTCCTCCCATCTCCTTAAGTGCGTGATAAACCGCCTTTTCTTGATCAGGAACAGATTTGATCAATGAGATAGCTAAAACCATGCGATCACCTCCGACTGCAAGAAAACAGATCGAATCAACATGTTCTGACTCCCAAAAAGGCATTCTCTCTCTTGACAGGACACTGCCCAGGGAGATGACAATCATGGCAGCTAAGAGCAATAGCCTCAATCATATCAGGGAGGAAGCCGAAGTCTTTCAGCCGCTCGGTACATCTTTCAAGCTCGATGAAATCATCTTCAGTTGTGTTATAGACAATCCATTTCCGATCCAGGATCATACAATTCCTCCA
>JBFYLJ010000165.1:0-13543 GCA_041305465.1 Methanothrix sp. | reverse complement strand
GGAGAGAGCTCTAGGCAGGGGCAAATCAGTGGTGGAATGGAAGCCATACCAGGCCAACCACTCCGAACGCCATCCAACAATCGAGGCATCAAAGACAGCCTTCAATCTGGTGCCCTGCGCCAATGCCTTCGAGAGGAGTATGGCCCAGTTCCTCGACCGCGCCCCCGACGTCAAAGCCTTTTTCAAGAACGCCGGCCCGGAGGCGATCAGAATCGATTACCAGACGCATACGGGCAGGCTGGCACACTACACTCCGGACTTTGTAATCTGGATAGATGACTGCAGCTATGTCATGCTTGAGACCAAGGGCCGGGTGGACATCGATGTTCCGCTTAAGATCCGGGCGGCCATGACCTGGTGTCAGGCCGCATCAGATAGCGGTATCAAGTGGGAATACCTCTATGTCCCGGAAGAGATCTTTGCCAAGGTAGACGACGACCATCTCCAGCCGCTGTTTCCTCTATGTGAGCCTGCCAAGCAAAACCTGATCCGGGAGAAGATCGAGCCCCCGCTGAGTCTGGAGAAGGGCAACCTGGAGAAGATAGAACTCGATGAGTTCATAGATGAAGCAGAATTCGACCGCCTGCCCCTAAAAGCCAGGAAAGGCGTGCAGGAGGCCATAGCCCTCTTCCAATTCCTGGAAAACAAAAAAAGCGTCTCCTTTGCTCCTGTCTTCGCCACTCTTCTTGGCGCAGTAGATGATGCTGCCAAAGGATACATCATCTCGACTCTAAAGGTTGTCATTCCCGATGATCCTAATAAGAGGCAGAAGTTCTTTGAGCCGGATTTAACCGTCCTTCATCCCAGAGACGAGAATTTTCATAAGATGCAGGCTGTCAACCTCCGCAGGACTCTGCTTGAGAACGACGGCGTTATGCCCATAGGGCTATTGAAATGGTGCCTGGAGTATGCAAAGAGCCCCAAGGTTCCGCCGGGTGGGATCTTCTCTGCCATTAAGGCCAAGTTCGAGGGCGCAGAGAAGAAAGACCTGCTGGATACTGTAGATAAAATCTATTCCTTCCGAAATGAGTATATTGCGCATCAGGAAAAGGAGCTTGAAGAGAGAGATACAGCCAGGCAGGCAATGAACGAGTGGATAAAAGGACTCGTCATGATATTAGGTGCTTGAAGATCACCACCCCTGCCGCCGATCGCGCGCGCCTTGCTACGGAGCTGCAGGGTCTCTTTGCCGCCGGAAAGCACGCCGAGATCCTGGCTGCCGTGGAGGCCTGCCTGCCCAAAGATGAGGCGGGCAATTTCATTCCCGAGAGCGAGCGCTCGGATGTGGTGCACGACCTGCTGGCTTTTCTCGCAGAGCGGATGCTGGAGATGAACAAGGCCAAGCAGCAGGAAATCCGGGGCTTCCTGGGATGGCTGGAGGGCTTCGTCGGGGCAAAGGTCGAGGACCTCACGCCAAAGACAAAGCTGTAGGGCTACTATGAGCACGACTGTGAGAGCTTCCTCGCAGTGCTAAAGAAGAATCGGAAGAAGCTGGCCGTCGATCCTGCAAGACGGGAGCCGGGGGAGGCGCTCCGGGCCGAGTTCGAGGGCTCGCTTGCGAAGCTGCTGCCGCTGCTGGAGCGGATCAGACGGACGGATGAGCTGATCGACGCCATTGTGTACCGGCTATACGGACTCACGGAAGAGGAGATCGAGATTGTGGAAGGACGCAGTAAAATTAATTAGATAAAATAGTTATTATCTTCTTTAGAACCTCATCGACCTTATCTGACTTTATATGGCCGGCTTTATATAGAATTATCTTGCACTCCGCAGTAAATATTCGATTTGGCCTTATGTTACTTATTTTCCGAAGAGACCCTTCTTCAAAGTCGAATTCATTTAGGGCAACAGCATACCTATCCCCGAATTGCTGACTGGTTATCTGACAGAGGATCCTATCCTCTCCATCGAGTTTTGCCAGCACCAGGGCGGGACGCCTTTTTGCCTCTGTCAAATCTGAGAACGGGAAAGGTACGACAACCACATCTCCTTTCACAAATCTTTCCAAGCTTCATCCTCCTCAGCACTCAGCCAATCCTTTGCCAATACAGATTCGCTTAATATAGCCGCTTCCGATTTGTCTCTTGATGCTTTTCCCTTTAAAAAATGAATAAAATCCAATATCTCTTCCAGATAGGGCTCAGGGAAAAGCTCGATCTCCTTTTGAATTAACTCCTTGGTCACCATATCAATAGTACTATCAATTAAGATGGTAAAAGACTTTTTGTAGCTGGCACTGGCTACTGCATCTCTGCCGCCACCTCCGCCGACGAGCGCGCCCGCCAGGGAGCAAAGCTGCAAGATCTCTACGCCGCCGGAAAGCACGCCGAGGTCCTGGCTGCCGTGGAGGGCTGCCTGCCCCAGGACGGGGCCGGAAACTTCATCGCCGACCGGGAGCGCTCGGATGTGGTGCACGACTCGGCTGGCTTTTCTCGCAGAGCGGATGCTGGAGATGGACAAGGAGAAGCTAGCCTGGAGATCCGGGGCTTCTTAGGCTGGCTGGAGGGCTAAGAGGAGATCGGAATTGTGGAAGGAAAGAAATGAGGCCCTGAAGGAATACCCGGCCTGGCTTCAAATATTATTTATCCTGAGCCCGCCTTTTACTATTGTCATTGCCGCTGTTCAAGGGGTTCCATATGTCTGATGTTCTGGATAAAAAGGTGAGGGTGATTTATGAGGATGGCGTCTTCAAGCCCCTGCAGGAGATCGAACTGCAAGAGGGGACTGTCGCCCTTGTGGTTCTCAAGCCGGGAAGAATCACAGATGCAGCAAAAAGGTTCAGGATTAAAGTGGATAAGGATGTGATGCAGGAGTTCGTTGAGGAGAGAAAATGATAGTAGTAGATACTTCAGTCTTCATCGATCTCCTCTTTGAGTACGACTCCCAAAGAACGCGTTCATCCGAAGAATTGTTTTCAATCCTTGAAGAAAATGCCTTGCCCATAGCAGAACCTGATCTCTTCAAAGTGGAGCTTACAGGGCAAATCGCTAGAAGGGTCCAGAAGGAAAAGGCGGTAAAGATCTGCCAGGAGATATTTGCTGAGTTGATCTTCGTCGACACATCCAGGATCTTTGAAGAGGCGCTTTCCATCGCCATGGAAACGGGATCCAGGGCTTCAGATTCATTCTACATAGCTTGTGCCAGGGTTCAAAAGGCGATTTTGGTTTCAAATGATAAATATCAAATAGAAAGTGCCAGAAAATCTGGAATAGAGGTCTATAATTTGCTCCATGATCAAAAGCTGGTCAAGGGGCGACTGCTTGAAATAGCATTCCAATAGCCCAAATCCCGTGGATCACATAAGGTTGGGGGATCTATGACCGAAAGAGCCAGGGCAATGGACGAAGCCGAACTGAGAGTTGCTGGAATTGATATCTTGAACAGGGCGCTCGGTCCTGCCGAAACATTAAGATTTTTATCCCTCTTCCGCAGTGGGCCAACCGATTACGTTGAGGTCTCCAGAAGGCTTTACGATAACCAGAGTGTGGAAGAGATCTTCAAGCGAGCCAGGGAAAATGAAGGACGATGCCACACGTGATAATGGCTTGGATCGCGAAAAATTCAAAAAGCTAAAAAATTAATAGACATCTGGTTGAAATGTCTTACACCGCTTTGCTTTCTCCTGATGCTCAGAAATATCTTGATGGCCTGGACAAAAAGCGTGCCGGGAACATCAGGAAGCATCTTAAGGAATTGGAGAAAGACCCATTCAAGCCGCGAGCTTCCTGTGATATAGACATTATCGCAGGCAGCAGCAGGCCGCCCATGTACCGGCCTTGAGATCGGTGAATTCAGAGCCATTTACTTCGTAGAAGAAAATACGATATATGTAGCCGACCTATTTTTTAAAAAGAGAAATTCAGCCTATAGGGAAGATTAATAACCAAGAGATGATATAAGGGGTTGGAAATGGCGACTGTTGAAATGAGCAAAAAGGATGTATTGATTGCCTATGCAGATGAGCAATACAAGAAACTGCAGCGGGAAAAAGATCAGTACGTCTCACTTGACGAGTATTGTGCCAAGCTTGGGCATCGAATAGTCTCTTTTTCGAGCCGGAGATTGCCTGCTTTCCACTGCCCGCGGCTTTCATAATATCGATTTTATAGAACTTGTGATCAGGGAAGCCAGCCGCATTAATGAACAAGCGCTCATAGCCGCATCTCTGCCGCCACCCTTGCCGAAGAGCCCGCTCTGAGGCGGGATTATCCTATCAAAGCATAGGAACTTCAAGAGAAAATAAAGAGCTGATAAGAAAGCTATCCTTATCTCATTTCATCCCGGCGAACCGTTTGATCGTCGCCCTCTTGCGCTGCCACCTTCGGGCCTCTCTGGCTTTGTCCTCTTTTAATTCAGCCAGGCGGTCGGACTCGCTCTCCGATTCATTCGTTCCCATCTCTTCTTGATCTCTGACCGTATGATCTATGCCTTTCTGATCCATGCCCGTCTGATCCATGCTAATTTCACCTGAGTTGCATTTTTTCTCCTTACAAAGCGGATGTTTTTCCGTTGAGAGGAGACACGCTAACAGAAAATACACATCTTTTATGGTGATTAATCTATTTAAGGCTATGTCGAGAAGGGCTGAACTTGAAGAAGGCTTTCCGCCCGACGCCTGAAAGGAGAAATCTTCCCATCCGGCTCATGTCCTTTTCCATCGGCTTAACCGGGGAATAGAGAAAAGATGGCCTTCGTGCATGGTCAGATCTTGTATGCCGATTCAGTCAGCGGCAAAATCCCAGAGGTTGAGCATCTCCGAAATCGATGGCCGGAAGATCTCCATGAGCATTGTCTGGCGGGAAAAGTCACCTGGAAAAGAGACTCATGATTTGATGCCGCGTATTTTCAAGCATATTTCGCATTTCGACCGACAGGTATATCATCTAGACTGCCTTTTCAGAGGTGTTACATTTTGCGTCGATTCAAAGAGATTTGTTGAGATGTCTTTTGTAGCATAATCGGTTCTTTGAATCGATAACAAGGTAAGTGAATCAAATGTTTGAGAGAAAGTACGACAACAGCGGTAGCTCCAGAAATAGCTACAACAGCGGCCCTAGAGAAATGACTGATGTAACCTGCTCCGAATGCGGCAAGCAGACCCAGGTCCCATTCAAGCCGGACGGATCCAGACCGGTTTACTGCAGCGAGTGCTACCAGAAGCACAGACCTGCCAGAGCACCCAGAAGATACTAACCAATTTTTCCACATAATTAGAATCGCCGAAATCGGCCATGCGGGGCGGCAAACTGCCCTGCAAATCTTGTTTTTCTGTCCAGCATATTGTTTTTCCAAACGAGCATCTAGAGGATAGCTGATGAGGCCGATGCAAAGAATATCGATCCAAAGGATGAAGAGCGGAATGGAGCGAAAGTCTTGACTATGCATAAGCAGACTGCAATTCCAGATCCTGCATCAAACAAGATGATCGAGGTGGACGAAGGGATAGCTTCCCTGCTCTCGGCCATCTGGAGCCGCGGCATAATTACCTGCAATTCCTGCCAGGAGAATATGCCGGGTATGATGTGGATTGAGTTTCTCGGCGCAGAAGATGCAGAGGCCTTTTTGACTCTGATAGCATCGGACCTTGATCCCATTAACCACCCAAAAGCATACAACTATCTCCACTCCAGAATAAAGGGCGGTGACGGTGGCTGGCGATATGCTGCCCATCCCCATGATGTCAGAGAATACATTGATGAAGAGCACGGCACCATAGAATTGAACTCATCCGAGCCGTGTGCGATCACATTATCCATATCGATACGCTTTCCGATGGGGGATTACCAAAGACTGAGTGATATTCTCAGCGAAAAGACATGATACTACTTAAATCAGCGAAGACAATTATAATTTGAAATGAATTCAAAAATGCTGTGGATCGAAATGCAGATCCAAATTAGGAGACTTGATGACCTGTAATCTTTGTACCAGAGCCCCGGTGGGCGCGTGTGTGGGCGAAGCATTCTGCGCTTCCCTGCATTTGACGGACGAGGAAGCCTGCAGCCTGGCTGCAGAAGCTTGCCTCGCTTGGTGGCAGGAGAGAGATGAAGTAGCAGCTTCAGATGATGCTCTCTGGGAGATGTCGCAGGAGCGGATCAATGAACTGGCCTGCGATCCAGAGAAAGCCCGGGCCTATCTGGCCGAGAAGAAGACGGGCTGATCCTGCGCCCGCCGCAAAATTTTTCTTTTCTCTTTCTCCCTGGGCACGATTCCAGTGCTATCCCTGCCACCATTAGCAGTGCATATCAACTAGAAACGTCTGACAGTGTGAGACCTGCGCGGAACGGACTTATTCATGCTCTCCGACCGGGCATTTCTCAATACAGCCCTTGATCTATTGGGAGCCAGGGGCTCGGCTGCAGCTCCAGTCGCGTTCTTCGCCTTTTCTGAATGATATTGATGCTCTGCGGCCCCAATCTTCATGTGGGTGAACCTCTCGATGCCCCGAAGGTAGTTTCTCTCGTCTGCCGCACAAAAAGAATATGCTACGCCGTGAGCTCCGGCCCGTCCGGTCCTGCCGATCCGGTGAACATAGCTCTCCGGCTCATTGGGCAGATCGTAGTTTATGACATGCGAAATCTCATCCACATCAATTCCCCGCGCAGCAATATCCGTGGCCACCAGCACCTGCGTATAGCCAGATTTGAAATCATGCATGGCTTTTGTGCGCTGGACCTGCGACTTGTTGCCGTGAATGGCCATGGCATTGATCTTGTTCTTATTGAGCATGAGAGTGACCTTGTCCGCCCGGTGCTTGGTGCGGGTGAAGATCAGGACCCGCTCCATTGCCGAGTCTTCGAAGAGCGTTTGGAGCAACTGGTCCTTGTTGGGCTGATCCACAAAGAAGATGCTCTGCTCGATGCAATCAAGAGGCCTCTCCTGGCTGGCCGCCTCAATTCGTACCGCATTGTTCAGCAGTCTCTCGGCAAACTCGTCCGTCTCCCGCGTTGGTGTGGCCGAGAAGAAGAGTGACTGGCGCTTGGAGGGCAGAGCCGAGACGATCTTTCGCATATCCTTGACAAATCCCATGTCCAGCATCCTATCCATCTCATCAAGGACGAAGTACTCCACGCTCTGCAGCTTGATAAAGCCCTGATTCATCAGGTCGAGCAATCGTCCGGGCGTGGCCACAAGTATGTCCACGCCTCTGGAAAGCATCCTGACCTGAGGTACCTGGCTCACTCCGCCGAATATGGCCGCATGCTTGAAGCGGAGAAACTGACCGTATGTGGCAAAGCTCTGATCGATCTGGGCGGCAAGCTCTCTTGTCGGCGCCAGCACCAGAACGCGCGGTGAGCCGGGCAGAAGAACCTTGAGATCTGCCGCCATCCTTTGCAGTATAGGCAGAACGAATGCTGCCGTCTTGCCTGTGCCCGTCTGGGCTATGCCCATCAGGTCTTTTCCCTGAAGCAGAGGGGGTATGGCCTGCATCTGTATTGGGGTGGGCTTGGTGTATCCTTCTTTGGCTATGGCCCGTGAAAGCGGGTCAATGATATTTAGATTTTGAAATGACATTTAACCTCGTAATGATTTTTTTTAGTGATGCTTCTAGGAGTTGAAGTTTCATGGAACGGATCTGAAAAAGGATGATCAGATGTCGTATTCACTACGCCCAACAGAATTGCTTTCTTTATCAAAGTGCTTCTGCATCCGGTAGTGCCACAAAAACATCTCAACGTCTTTCCTGAATCGATGCAAATGAAGCTTTTTGGTGAGAGCTTTATGGGGATATATAGCTGTCGGTTAGAACTGGATAGAGCAGCCGGTGTCCTGAAGAGGGACCGGCTTTCAATGTCATCCGGGACTCATCGGAATATGCACTCCCGCCTGGCCCTTTGGACGGATCTAGACAATCTAAAAAAATGAATGTGATAGAACGCCACAGGATATGGAATTCATGGCTTCGGCCACTTAATCGGCCAGGAACAGTCACTTGAAAAGACGCACCCAAGTCTCATCCTGGATAACTCATCCTGGAAAGCATTCCTCAACCTTCGCCCGGACATCATCCAGCCAGGCACCTCGCTGCTCGGGCGTACTGGTCACCACCACTCCGTAGACCTTGCGCCGGAAGTCAGCCACGCCGCACAGCCCGAAGATGCAGTTTTCCCAGATTGTCTGGAGCGGATCGCCGAATGCCTCCTGCTCCCTCTCTGGTGGGGTGTTGGAGGTGTTAAATACCAGGGCCCGCCGGATAGAGAGCAGCCCGCGCGGCACTCCCTCTCCGCTGTCGCCCTCCAGGAACTCATAAGCCACGCCAGGCCTGATCACCCTGTCCACCCAGCCCTTCAGTATTGCCGGGGGCATACCCCACCAGTTGGGATGGACAATGATGATCCCGTCAGCCAGAGCCAGCTCCCTGCAGTGCCCGGCGACTGGACCATCAAGCTTTGCGCCCTTTGGGATCTCCTCCCAGCCCAGGATGGGATCGAAGCACTCGGCATAGAGGTCATGAAAGATAACCTCGTGGCCGGCCGCCGCCAAAGCCTGCACGCCGGCCTCTGCTATGGCATGGTTGAAGCTTCCCGGATGGGGGTGTGCCAGAATCACCAGGACTATCATAAGAAGTCCCTCCTTCTGCTATCCATTCTGTCTACAGAAACTCGATCTGTTTCATGATTGGTATGTTTCATGAGCATATACAAAATTATCATCTTTTTCTCGTTTTGGTTATTTCATTGTGATCTATTCATAATGCCATCGATCTCTGAAATCGGAATTTCCCCCAACCTGATTGGACATTTTGCGATCATAATTTCTCATAAACTTTAAGATGGAATCTCAAATACATATAAATTTGGCTCAAGAGGATGTAGGGTTCAGGAGGCTAAATCAAAATGGCCATGGATATTAAGACAAAAGAAGAGGTCTTTGAGGCAATTGACAAGTTTAATGTGAGATTCGTCAGAATCTGGTTCACAGACATCCTGGGAGTTCCAAAGAGCTTTGCAATCAATCCTGCAGAACTTGACGGCGCATTCTCAGAGGGCATGGGCTTCGACGGCTCCTCCATCGAGGGCTTTGCCCGCATCCACGAGTCCGACATGGTTGCCAAGCCCGACCCGACCACATTCCAGCTCATACCCTGGAGGCAGCAGGAGAACGGCGTTGCAAGGATGTTCTGCGACATCCAGAACCCCGACGGCACCCCTTACGAGGGCGATCCCAGATACGTCCTCAAGAGAAACCTCGCCCGGCTCAAGGATAAGGGCTACAGCTTCCTCGTCGGACCTGAGCTTGAGTTCTTCTACTTCAAGAATGAGAACAGCACAGAGGTCCTCGACAACGGCGGATACTTCGACCTGACAACGGCAGACAATGCATCAGATCTTCGCCGGGACACAATCTTAGCCCTTGACTCAATGGGAATAGATGTCGAATACAGCCACCACGAGGTCGCACCCTCCCAGCATGAGATCGACCTGCGCTACAAAGACGCCCTGGCTATGGCAGACACTGTGATGACATACAAGATCACAGTCAAGGAGATTGCCCGACGATACGGATATCATGCGAGCTTCATGCCAAAGCCCATCTTCGGCCAGAACGGCAGCGGAATGCACGTTCACCAGTCCCTCTTCCAGGGCAAGAGAAATGTGATGTTCGATGCAGGAGATGCCTACCACCTCTCAGACGAGGGCAAATACTACATAGCAGGCCTGCTCAAGCACGCGCCTGAGATCACAGCAGTCACAAACCAGTGGGTCAACTCATATAAGCGCCTGGTACCCGGATATGAAGCACCGGTCTACATCTGCTGGGCCAGAAGAAACAGATCCGCACTCGTCAGGGTCCCGATGTACAAGCCCGGAAAGGAGGCAGCCACAAGAGTCGAGTTCAGAAGCCCCGACCCTGCAGCTAATCCCTACCTGGCATTCTCTGTGATGCTGGCAGCGGGCCTCGCTGGCATAGCCAACAAGTACGAGCTGCCCGCGCCCCAGGAGGAGGACATCTACCACATGAGCGATGATGAGAGGAAGAAGGCGGGAATCACATCTCTCCCGGGAAGCCTCAACGACGCCATAGAGCTAGCAAAAGGAAGCAAGCTCATTCGCGAGGCTTTAGGCGAGCACGTCTTCAAGGCCTTTATCGCAAATAAAAAGGCAGAGTGGGACTCATACCGGACAAACGTCACCAAGTGGGAGCTGGAGAGGTACCTTCCTCTGCTTTAAGGCCATAGTCCTCTCTCATCTTCATTTTTTTATGCAGGCCTTCGAAAATCAAGAGGTCGCAGTGGGCCGCAGCACTATAATTGGTGCCTGAAGATCAGCGCCAGGGAAAAGGGAGAATTCATGAAGGAGAATGCAACAACAGGAACGAATCTTCATCGACGGGCCCCTATCATAACTAATATGAATGTTTCTTAAATAGATATAAGGCAATTATGGATATCACAAATAGCCCCCAGGTATCAATCATCCGGGGCAAGGCTTGAATTGAGTGCAGAGGAATCTGATATATCTGAAAGATTACCTGATAAGAGGTCTGGGGCTAAAAAAGGACATAAGACTGGCTGGAGTTCGAGATTATTATGCCAAGGATTAGAAGGGAGCTTTACTGCAAGGATATCTGCGCCTGCTCCATCTTCGGAGCCATGAACCGGGATGGTGAACGCTTCAATGGAGGGGGCGTTATGAAGGCCATAGCCAACATGCACGTTCGCGGCAACGGTCTGGGAGGAGGGTTTGCTGCCTATGGCATATACCCGGAGTACAAGGATTACTATGCCTTTCATCTAATGTTCACAGGCCCGAGCATGGAGGCCAAAAGAGATGCAAAACGGGAGCTGGACGCTTTCTTATCCCAGAAATTCGATATTATCCATGACGAGGAGATCCCTCATGCAGACGAAGAGACGGTTTCAAGCCCGCCTCTGATCTGGCGATACTTCGTCCTGCCGAATAAAAAGGGAGACGATAGTGAGCAGTCAGACGGAGATTACATAGTCTCGAATATCATGTGGATCAACACGAAGATCGAGGATGCTTATGTATTCTCTTCCGGCAAGAACATGGGCTGCTTCAAGGGCGTGGGCTACCCAGAAGAGATCGGAGAGTATTTCATGCTGGATCGGCTCTACCAGGCTTATGCCTGGACTGTCCACGGCCGCTTTCCAACAAACACCCAGGCCTGGTGGGGCGGAGCCCATCCATTCAGCCTCCTTGACACCACAATCGTCCACAACGGCGAGATCTCATCTTACGGCACAAACCGCTGGTACCTCGAGATGTACGGATATGCCTGTACGCTCCAGACCGACACCGAGGTCATAGCCTATGCTGCAGACCTGCTCATGAGAAGGCAGAAGCTTCCAATCGAGATCGTGGCCAAGATCCTCGCTCCTCCGATCTGGAATTCCATCGATTCCATGAATGATTCAGAGAAGAAGCTGCTCACCACATTGAGGATGGTCTACGGCCCTCTGCTAATGAACGGGCCTTTTGCAGTCATCATCGGTCAGACTGGAAGGATGATAGGTCTGACAGACAGAATCAGGCTCCGGCCTCTTACGGCAGCCACGAGTGGAGAGATGTTCTACCTCTCCTCCGAAGAAGCGTCGATTAGACTCATTTCGCCAGAGCTTGACCGCGTCTGGACGCCAAATGGAGGCGAACCGGTCGTAGGCGAGCTAAACAGCATGAGGAAGGTTTTCCAATGAAATCATTCGTCTTTCCGGAGTTCCAGATCATAAGGGATGAAAAGAAGTGCGGCCAGTGCAGAGGTTGTGAGCGGCAGTGCGCCTTTGGCACCCACGTCTACGATCCCGTGCAGGATCGACTGGTCTCCGACGACTACAAATGCGTCGGATGCCAGAGATGTGCAGTCTTCTGCCCCAAGGATGCGATAGTCGTAAGGCCGTCTCCATCGTACTACAGGCCCAACGCCTCCTGGTCGCGCGAAAAGATAGAGGATCTCAAGAAGCAGGCAGAGACTGGCGGCGTGATCCTCACGGGTTCCGGAAATGATAAGCCGTTTCGGATTTACTGGGACCATATAGTGCTCAATGCCTCTCAGGTCACAAACCCCTCAATCGATCCCCTGAGAGAGCCTATGGAGCTGAGAACATTCCTGGGAGCCAAGCCGGACATGATGGACATCTCAACCGAAGGGGGGAATGTGAAGATCAATACGAAGATCTCCCCCAACCTGATGGTTGAGACGCCCATACTCTTCTCAGCAATGTCCTACGGTGCCATAAGCTACAACGCCTTCCGCTCTCTGGCAACAGCCGCCTGCAAGTCAGGGATATTTTTCAATACGGGAGAGGGCGGCCTTCCGAGAGAGATGAGAGCAGAGTTTGGAAGGTGTGCCATAGTCCAGGTCGCCTCCGGCCGGTTCGGAATAGACGCCGAGTACCTCAACTGCGCATCAGCCGTCGAGATCAAGGTCGGCCAGGGGGCAAAGCCGGGCATCGGAGGCCACCTGCCCGGAGAGAAGGTATCTCAGGCTGTCGCAGAGACGCGGATGATTCCCCAGGGAACCGATGCGATATCGCCGGCGCCGCATCACGACATCTACTCTATAGAAGATCTATCGATGCTGATCAATGCTCTCAAGGAAGCCACGAACTACGAAAAGCCGATCTCAGTGAAGATAGCTGCAGTCCACAACTTCGCAGCCATAGCCTCGGGAATAGTGCGGGCCGGGGCCGATATCATCGCCATCGACGGCCTGAGGGGTGGAACGGGAGCAGCACCCAAGGCGATCAGGGACAATGTCGGAATTCCAATTGAGCTTGCCATATCATCCCTCGATCGGAGGCTGCGAAGCGAGGGAATCAGAAACAGGTGCTCGATCATTGCGGCTGGCGGAATTCGTTGCAGCTCAGATGTGATCAAGGCTATAGCTCTAGGCGCCGATGCCGTTTATATCGGATCTGCTGCATTGATTGCCATGGGCTGCACCCTCTGCCAGAAGTGCTATACGGGCAAATGCAACTGGGGAATATGCTCCTCGGACCCGCGCCTATCAGGCAGGCTGAATGTCGATATCGCATCGCAGAGGCTGTCAAACCTGATATCCGCATGGTCGCATGAGGTCGCTGAGATGCTTGGCGGAATGGGCATAAATGCCCTCGAGAGCCTGAGGGGTAACAGGGATCACCTGAGAGGCGTGGGCTTGCACGAGTGGGAGCTGGATGTCCTGGGAATCAAGGGTGCCGGAGAGTGAGGGGAGAAAAAAATGGAGAGAGCTGTCCTATCAGGCTGCGGCGCAGGCACCGCTGAAGAGGCCTCCTGCCCTCAAGAGGATGTTGCCGAGGTCGATGCAACGAAGCTGCAGACAAGAGAGCTGAATGATCGCCTCAGGGAGCTTATGCTCTCTGGCAAGAAGAAGATCTTCATCAGAAATGTCTTCGGCCAGAGGTACATAGGCACCCGTCTTTACACGCCGGAGCGTCTCAGAGTCGATATAGAGATATTCGGGACTCCCGGAAACGACCTGGCAGCCTTTCTATCCGGCCACAAGATAACAGTCCACGGAAACGCCCAGGACGGCGTTGGGAACACAATGGACAGCGGCGAGGTGGTCGTGGAGGGTC
>JBFYLJ010000164.1:0-15974 GCA_041305465.1 Methanothrix sp. | reverse complement strand
GATTGTGGAAGGGAAGGCTTGATATGTGGACGATGCTGTTTAGCAATTTCTTGATTCAATATTCAAAGGATACAGTCAATTGCGATACAGATATATACTCGTGTAGATTAATTAATATGGCATTAGTGACATTATCGAAAAACAAAAATCTAAAAAATGTGGGGCAGGAATTACTTTGAGGAGGGACGCAGCATGAGCGTGTTGTCCGATGTCAGGCTATTAGAAAAAATCTACGATAAAGAACTCAAAATAGAGCCTTTCGTCTTCGATAATATCCAGCCCTCTTCTATCGATTTGACCCTGGATAATCGAATACGAACTCCAAAGAGCGGCATTAAGTTAAATGCATTTGATGCCGATATCAAGGAGTGCTTTGAAGAGAGGATTCTTGATGAGTACACCCTCAAACCGGGAGATTTTATCATCGGCCAGGTTAAGGAAAACATCGGCCTTTCCAAAAGGATGACAGGACTAATTCAAAATAGAAACAGCCTGATTCGTCTGGGAATAAACGTCGGACTATCATCTTACATAAATCCTGGCTATTTTGGTCAATTGCCCATAGTCATCCACAATTTGGGAAGCTTCTCAGTGGATCTGACTCCAGGGATGAGGATCTGTCAGTTAGTCATATTTGATGTCGAACCAGATCCCGAAAGAGATTACAGTCAAAGGAAAGACGCCAAATATCTGGGAGAAAGTGATGTGGGTTTGTCCAAATTATACATGGACGTGGAAGTAGGCGAATATTTAAAAGAGTACAATAAAAAGAGCATCAAAGAGATCGATAAAAAGGAACTTATTGACTTCTTGGAACAGAGGATAAAAGCGAAGGCAATTGATGCACTGAAAGGTCTGACAAACGAAGAAAAACAGAAGATTGGTCTGCTATAAAAATGGAAAAGAATTTCAAAGACTTAATTCAAGAGATCAGGCCTTATATCGTCAAGGGCATTCAAGATGCGAAAGTCAGTGAGTACGAGCAGAGCTATAAGAGGCGGAATGGTAAGGAGCCATCCGCAGAAGAGATTAATCAGTTTATTTCTATTCTGATCGCGAATGGAACCGTAAAGGGCGACGCAGATGAGATTGTAAATGAGCTAATTGAGAAATATAGTAAAAAATTGTTAGTGAAAGTAATAATAAATTCATCTATTTCATTGGGTTCAGCAGGATTATTCCTGGTTTATATTTTAATATATTTAGAAAATGTGTTGGGGTTAAATATTGTTAGAGAGGATTACCTAATAAGCGCGCCAAATTTCATCCTAGCCATAATATTATTTTTTATTGCTATTGCTCTGTTTGTAACTTCTGTTTCAAGAAAAGACAAAGACTGAGATCATCTGTCCGCATCTCCTTTTCCACCCACAGCGCCCGAGCGCGCCCGCCTGGGAGCGGAGCTAGAGCAGCTCTGCGCCGAAGGCAAGCACGCCGAGATCTCAGGCCCATGGTGGACTTGCAATTGGCTTCTTCACGCCCTTCGCGGCTTCGCGCGAGATTCAGTTTCACGCGAAGGAGCGAAGTTCCGATGAGAAAAGGACATTTGGGCAGATCCAAGCTTATGCTATCTCAAGCACTTGTCCGTAAATGCCTTGGGCAGGAGTTCGGCAACCGTAGCGGTCATCGCATCACCTTTCTCATTTGCCATGATGACCACAATATCCTCTCCGAACTCGATCAGGCTCTGCCGGCATATGCCGCAGGGTGATACCGGCTCGACGGCATTTCCGGCTATTGCTATCGCCTCAAATTCCCTCTCGCCGCAGGCTATGGCTCTTGCCAGGGCCGCTCTCTCTGCGCAGATGCTCGCCCCGGATGCGGCATTCTCAATGTTGCCGGCCGAGTAGATCCGGCCACTGCGAGAGAGAAGCGCTGCGCCCACCAAAAATCCGGAGTAAGGGGCATAGGCCTCTTTGGCTGCGCCAGCGGCCTGCGCGATGAGATCATCATACCCTCCCGTGTAAGGACGGGGACCGGAGCGCAGTGCTCCGATGTACATGCACTCCTGGGGCGCAATAGTGGGTATGGTGCGGTTCACCTCGCTGATGGACACAGGCGCGCCCTTTATGATCACCGCCGGAATTCCCTCGTCTCCTTCACCCATAACTATCTGAGCAGCAGAGACCAAATTGTCTGCCACCGCCTTGCGAGTGATCTTCAGCTCCCGGCCAAATAGGTCCTTTTGACCTCGCGCGTCCTCGACTGGCTCCAGACCCACACAGGCCAGGGCCACGCCTACGCAGCCCAGTCGCAGAGGATGAGTCCGGCTGTCTCCGATGATTACGGCAATCTTACGGCCTTTCGCCATACGCTTCCTGATCTCGAATGCCGACTTTTGGGCATCGGCCGGAAATAAGACCACGTGACCGGGAGGGGCGTTGGAGCTATCGATGCCTGCATTGGGATAAAGAAAGCCCTCCCTCAGCGTCAGCACCACGCCGGGGATGCCCCCCATTATCTCATCCGATTCTTGCAGGATCAGTTCCATCTCGCGCGGATCTTTGCAGTACTTGGCAGCCATAGAGAGCGCAAGAGGACCGGCCTTGACATCCTGCAAAGCCACAACCCTTCCCTCCGCGCTAGCCACAGTACTCTCCGAGATGACCAGAATGTCTCCGTCCTGCAAAGCCAGGCCTGATCCGGACATGGCCTTCTCAAGAGACTCTACCAGGTCATCGCCCGGTCTTATGAGATCCGTCTTAATGCCTAAAACCTGCAATATCCTCACCTATAACGCTCTGGGCTTTCTATCATTGAAGTAGCCTCTTCGATCCTCGCGGCCAGGCGCGAGAGCCGAAAAGGCTGGCCGCTCAAGTTCTTTGCCAGGCCGGCTATCTGATGGGTGGTGCCGAATATTAAAACCTCTTCCGGTCGGGGATCGCAGCGAAGAGCAAGCTTGGGAATGGCGGCATCTCCACCTCGAGCCAGCATCTCCTGCTTTATTATTATTGCCTCCATGCTGCTCAGGCCGCGCACGGAAAGGATTCGAAAAGAGCTTTTCTTGCAGAGTGTGCCATATCCTCGCTCATCTACCTCAGTCCTGCGAAGGTTTTCCGCCATATCTTCACCCTGACCTAAATAGCCCAGAACCTCAACCTCCATCTCCTCATCCCCACAGAGCGCCGGATGGCCCCGGATGGCCTGAGCCATGGCAACAGTCTCCCGGCTGGCGGCGATATCATGCGTCCTGACGATATGCGCCCCCAGGTAAACTGCAATAGCCGTAGCAGCCAGCGTTCCTGCCAGCCTCTGGAAGGGATCGGGCTTATTCAGACACTCGCCGATGAAAGACTTGCGGGAAAGAGCTGCAACCACCGGCCGCCCTAAAGCACGCAGTCGCAGCATACCATCCAGGATGGCAAGATCGTGGGCGGGTGTCTTTTCCGGTATCCATTTGCCGATGCCCGGATCAATTGAGATCTTATCTTGGCATACTCCGCTTTGGGCTGCGCCCCGCACTCTCTCACCCAGAAATGCTATTATCTCGTCTAAATGGAGCAGATCGCCTGCTCTATGCCGAGAAGCCATGATGATCAGGGAGCCATCGTACTCGGCCACGATGGCAGCCATATTAGGGTCAGACAGTCCGGAGACATCATTTATGCAGTCTGCACCAAGAGAGAGGGCCTTTGCGGCAATGCCGGATCTCTGTGTGTCTATAGAGATAGTGATATCCAGGTTGTTTCGGATATCCAATAGAGCAGGAAAGAGCCTCTCTCGTTCCACTGCCTCACTTATGGGGGGAGAGCCCGGCGCTGTGGAGACGCCACCCAGATCGATCATATCCGCGCCCTGTTCTTGCATAGCTGCCGCCAGGGAGAGAGCCTCATGGGGACCGGCCACTGAGCCCTGGTAGAATGACTCACGACTGAGATTGATGATCCCCATCAGTCGCACGTTCTGATCATCTCCTACCGGGACGCGACCTAAAATGCCTTTTATCAATCCCAACACCTCATAAACCAAGACTATTGCATTCTCCTCGAATACTACTCCGACAACCTTAGCAGGACGCCTGTCCTTCTCGCTCTCTCAATTGCAGCGTCCAGGAGGATCAGCCCCAGACCCAGGTAGAAAACGGACAGAAATGCACCAATAGCCAGATGATGGGGGCCTGGAATAAATACTGACCTGTAGTATTCCAAAAAGTAGGTCAGAGGAATGACTCTGGCCAGCGCCTGCAACATGGGTGGCAGCACTTCTACCGGATAGTAAATTCCGCTCACGAGCAAGATCATGCCGCTCAGACTCCAGGCGGCAACATCCGCCTTCTGGCCAAAGGTGAGAATAGATATGCACACCGTGATGCCGATGACCGCGGCTGTTGCATAAACACCTGCCAGAAATATCAACACCGGCAGTAGGCCACCCGCCTGGAAATCAAAGCCAAAGAGATAGCGACTGACTACAGCCAGTATCAAAAAGACGATACTGCCCCGCAATATGCCGAATAGTGTTGCTCCAAAGACCAGGTGGTAACTACGAATCGGAGCGATGAAGGTGTTCTTTATGCTCTTGGACCACATATCGAATAAAAGAACGTAGGCAACATCGATCTGAGCCACCTGCAAAATGGTCAGGGCAATGGCCCCTACCAAGAGAAAGGAGACCATAGAGTCCCCCACCCGCAAGAACCGGGTGAGCAGACCAATGGATAGCAAGCTGATCATAGGCCAGAAGAATAGCTCGAATAGGGTGAAGATATTCCTCTTGGAGATGAGCCAGTTCTTGTAGGCACTGGCCAAATACTTGTTTAATTCACCTCGCCAGTTCAAGGAATACATCCTCCAAATCAGGCTCTTTTATGGTTATGTTAAGGATTCTGGCATTGCAAAAAAGTTTGACTATCCTATCGAGACTATCTTCGACTCTTTCGATCACAATCTCCAAGCTGCCCCTCTCCGCTTTTATGCCTATAACTCCCGGCAAGCTTTCCAGGGTCGCGATGTCCACCGGCCCTTCGTAAGAGACCACCACCCTCTCCCCCAGCCCCAGATGCCTCTTCAAATTGCGGGGCGTGTCCAGTGCCACAATCTCACCCTTGCGTAGGAATGCAATCCTATCGCAGAGCATCTCCGCCTCCGGCATATAGTGGGTGGATAAGACCACAGAGATATTCTCCTCTTGGTGGATTCTTTTTATCAGCATGCGGGTCTTTATGGATATATCTGGATCCAGACCTGTGGTGGGCTCGTCCAGGAAGATCAGACGAGGATGGTTGAGCATGGCCTTGGCCAGGGAGAGACGCTGTTTTATGCCTGTGGAGAGGTTCTCGAACTTCATATCCCCAAACTCACCCAGCTCAAAAGCATCGATTTGATCCTCCACCGTCCTAGAGAGAGCAGGTCCATAAAGGCCGTAGAGCATGCCGTAGTGGCGCAGGTTCTCACGCACGGTCAGGCTCCAGGGAAAATTGGGTTTAGCAGTGCTGATGTTTATGACTTTGCGTATATCTTTGCTGTCGCGACGCGCATCCATTCCCAGGATGAAAAGGCTGCCCTGCTCCGGGTAGATGAGGGTGGAAAAGATAGAGATGAGGGTGGTCTTGCCTGAGCCGTTGGGACCTAGCAGACCGAAGATCTCTCCTTCCTCCATATCCAGGGATATATTATGAAGAACGGTAGCACGACTTCCAAAGAAGCTCTTATATATTTTGCAGATTCCTTTTGCTTGGATTGGTTTTTCCATCATTGCTATTGCCGCCTTCTTCTTTTGCGGTTAATGAGCCGACCCCCTTTCCTCCATATCAGAAAAGCTGCCAGACAGGCTACACCCAGGCCTCCTAATAGAGATGTATGCCGTGTAAAGTTGCCAAGAAACCCGGCACGCGAGAGAGTGATTTGCAGAGGAACAATTATGCTTTTCTCTTGACACACAATCTCACAGCCCATTTGGTAATCCTGCAGGCTGGCATTTCCATCTACAGCCACCTCGAATTCCATTACATAGAGGGAACCTGGACCCAGGTCTCCTAGAAATATGGCAGGGCTTTCTACATAGAAGGGAGGTGCAGCCAAGAGCTTGGCCGAGCAATTGCAAAGCGTTGTCGCGCCATCATTGCTTATCGCCATGCTCATGCTTTCACTTCCACCCGCATAAAGCCCAGATTTAATTCCTGAAATATGCAAAGTTTGATTAGATCCTGATACAAACACATTGCAGCTAATGTTTTGCCTTTCGGCTTCAAAGAGGGGAAAGACCTCGCCGCTTTTCACGCTAACATCCACCTGTCGCTCATAATCAATGTTCAGGGGAAGGGCATACCAACCACTTGCATTCTTCTGTGTGGTGATATGAAACTGTAGCGTTACAGCGGCCCCAGTTGGAAGGACATCGATGTTCTGAGGGCCAGTTGTTACCTTTATAGCTCGCGATTCCCCCAGAAAGGCATTGATGTTCAGGGCATCACAGCTCTTTGTCTCTGCTATCATCTCCTGCAATATGTCTTCATAGGGGCCGCTCTCGTTAATGGGTATAAGCTCTTCCAACTTGCCCGCATTGGCCAGGTTTATTCGCAATATGCTATCGCCAGGCACCACAACCGGATTGGCCACAAAAGCTGTAAGGTCTGGTCGGCCCAGAGACTTATAATGATCATCAGCGAAAAATATGAGATCTTCTGCCAGGACCGTGCCGGCAAGAAGAAACAGAATGCTGATGATATGCAGGAGCTTCATCCTCTTTCAGGTTAATTTGCATCCATTAATTAAACCTATCTACCTGGAAAGAAGCGTGCTCAAGAAGAAGACTACGGCTGCGGTCAGAATTATTGTCGCTCCGGAGGGCACATCCAGCTCATAGGATATGAACAGCCCAATGGTCACAAAGATCGCGCCCAATAATATTGATCCTGCCATAATGGCGGGCAGGCCAGACATGTACCGCCGGCTTATGGCACCGGGAATGGTCAGAAGCGCTATGACCATGATTATCCCCACGATCTTGATGAGGATGACCACACTGAAGGCCACCATGACCAGGAGTAAGAGGCGAAGGCTTTGCACGGGAAGGCCGATTGCCTCAGCGTAAATGGGATCGAAGCTCAGGAGAAGAAACTCTTTATAGAGCAGAAAGACAAGGATTAGGATGGTCAATGTGAGTGCCGAGATAAGCAGCGCATCGCTCCTTGTTACCGCTAAAATATTTCCGAACAGGTAGCCGTAAAGGTCCCTGGCGTAGCCCTGAGATAGTGTTAGGAGCATTATTCCTAATGCCATACCTGTGGCCATGAAGACACCAATGGCCGTGTCCTCCGAGATGCGCGCTCGGGAGCTGACCATGCCTATGCCAAGAGCAGTTAAAATGGCGGATCCTATTCCGAAGGCCTGCGGATCGTAGCCCAGGAAGTAACCAATGCCGATGCCGCCAAAAGCAGCATGGGCGATGCCATCGCTGATGAATACTATTTTATTTAAAATAACATATATACCAATAACACCACACAGTACCGATGCAACTAAGCCTGCGGCCAAGGCATTTCTCATGAAGTCGTACTGGAGAAAATCCAAATCAATCATGTTCCCTCAAGACCCGATGGGGCATGCCGTGCGCTATCATCTCCACCGGGCAGCCATAGGCCTTCTCGATGTCGTCATTGCTCAGTTCCTTGGAGTCATGATAATAAAGCCGCTGGTTTAAGCAAGCAATCTTGCTCACATATTTAGAGATGGCTGTAACATCATGGGAGACCAGCACAATGGCGATCCTAAGATCGCGATTCAAGTGGCAGAGCAGATCGTAAAATTCGGTCTGCTGGGCGGAATCAACGCCGGCTGTTGGCTCATCCAGAAGGAGAAGTTCTGGATCGGAGACTAGTGATCGGGCAACAAAGACCCTCTGCTGCTCCCCACCCGAGAGTGCACCGATCTCGCGCATAGCCCGATCCTGCATTCCCACTGCCTCCAGAGCCTTGAGCGCCGCCTGGCGGTCCACGCTGTCATATCGATGCATGAGCCCCTTGCGGCTGTATCGTCCCATCAGCACCACATCCAGCACATTAATGGGAAAGCTCTGGTCGAAGACGGTCTTTTGGGGCATGTAGCCTACGCGGCTTCGCGCTGCCGCGGGGTGTAGTCCAAAGAGGGCAATGCTGCCCCTATCTGGCTTGATCAAGCCCAGCATAGCTTTTAGCAGTGTGGATTTGCCGCCTCCGTTGGGTCCGATGAGTCCCAGAAAGTCGCCTGCTACCAGCTCCAGATTTATGTTCTCCAAGACGGCATGCTCTGCTCGGCAGATCCAAAGGCCCTTTATGGATACGATCTTCTCAGTCATGATTGGCTCTGGGCAATCTCCCTGCTCGCATATAGCATATTTTCCAGATAATTTTCTGCCAGCGGATCAATGGTGACTATGCTAGCATTCATCTCCCGAGCGATTACCTCTGCTGACTTGGGATTGAATTCCGGCTCTATAATGATAGTAGTGATATTATTCTTTTCTGCCAGTTTTATTACCTCCCCCAGGTATTTGGGCCCCGGCTCTTTCTCGTTTTCCATGAGCGGCACCTGAATAAGGCCGTAATCCCGGGCAAAGTAGCTCCATGCAGGGTGATGCACAATGAATATCTTGTTCTTTTTGCCGGCGAATGTCCTGTTCAATTCCACATCCAGAGCTGTTAGCTTCTGCAAATAATCGTCCCGATTCTTGATATAATAATCTTTATTTTGCGGATCGACTTCTATCAGGCCGCGGCTGATGCTGTCTACTTGAAGAGCGGCATTTCGCAGGGAGAGCCAAATGTGTGGATCTATTTCGTCCCTGCTCTCTTGCAGCAAGACGATGTCTTGTGAAGAATCTACGATTACCATATTCTTATTGGCCTCTAGCAACTTGTTCATCCAGAATTCTAGACCAGCACCGTTCATGATGTATAAATCAGCTTTGGCCAGATTCGTCATCAGAGAAGGCGTAGGCTCAAAGGTATGGGGCTCGGCGCCTGGCGGGACTGCTACAGCGACCTCGACCCTATTGCCACCCACCGCCTTGACGAAGTCGCCGAGAGGAGCTATGCTTGTGACCACATCGATCCTGTGAGAATCATTAATGGGCGCAGCCTCAACCGAAGACTCATCTTGCGAGACGCATCCGGAGAATATCGTTATTGCAATTAAAAAAATATATATATGAGTATTACTTATCATACTTTTTCACCGTCTTTGGTCTTTGTAGACAACAGATTCTTGCCGATGTATTTGGAGCGTGTCTTGCCACCCTCTCGATAGTAACCATACCAGTAAGGGCCATGTGGACACCCTTTGCAGTTCTTGCCACAAGAGACCCTCTCCAGGCGGTAGGTAGTCGATCCGCTCGTGTGCACCTCTAATATCTCCCTATTGCCCGGTAGCTCCTCTACCTGAGGGGGTTTTCTCATTTCCGAGATGAGGCGCTCGACGTGATCTCTGATTTCGCAAAGCACAGAGAGATCCTGACGCGCCAGTGAGCGGATGACTGACTTAGGTATCAAGAACAGCTCTTATGTAACGGCCATTTATAATCTTATTGCTCAATTACATAAGAATAATATGAGAAAGAATTAGGGTGCGATAAGTTTTATGATCGTCAAATTATGGAATATTGGCTACACACGCCTCCCGCTGCCTACAGAAATTTTCGAGGAGAACGCATCATACAGGAGTTTAGCACCGGTAATATCACCCATTCCCAGCGTCCTCTGCGGCCCGTTGTAGAGATTCATCACCTGCTCTAAGTCCTTGGTACGATCATCGCTGGGCGGCAGAGTCCCCCCATAAGTTGTGGAGTAAATGTCACTCAAGCCAATGCAGTGGCCCAGCTCATGCAGGGCAACGCTTTGCAGATCCGTCATGCTTGTCGTCTGGGCGGTAGTGAGACTTGTCGTCCACTCATAATCGAGATTGTACCATGTATCTGATTCGATAATGTTGTAGTATCCATCTTTTCTTGTCCCATCGGTCCACCAGCGATCAAGCGCAACAAAACTATTTCCAAATTTTTTCCAGCCATGCACACTGTATCCGTCTTTCTTGGGGGTGCTGGTGAATGGAGCATCCACCACCTTACCTGCATCCACTATTACAGTAGTAGTATCTGCAAAGATATTGCTGGCAACAGCATCATCCCAGGTATTGGCAGCAGCGGAAATTGCGTCTCTAGATGATGTTGAGGTGAGCCCAGCGGGCGTGTCGGTCGGATTCAAGTAGAGCTGTATTTTGGGATTTGGCGTATTCCAGCGATATCCAGTAAGCAGAAAAGAGGAAGATGATCCGCCAGTCGAAGTCGCTGCGCTTACTGAGTTCTCGGGGATATCTTTAATCTTTTTTGCATCAGCAAGATTAAAATTGAGGACGCTCACATCAAAGCCGCCCATCTCGCTTCCATCTCCCAACATTCGCAGCCCGGAAATGCCCATCATCAAATCCTCGCTTCCAGAGGAAACGGCTTCAAAGGAGTCACCGCTCAAAACGAGAACATTATCAATGGACGCAAAGCCGCTGGATATGGCACGCTGCGACGCAGCGGATACGAGATTGGCGTTCATCCTCCCCTGGCCGGAATAGCTGCCTTCAGCCCGCATTACATTCTCTTCACCCAGTGCCCCAGAGAGCACTTTGCCCCCTTGGCCTTCTATCTCAGTAATCTGTTGGGCAAAGGCGCCTTGCCCATCGCCCGCAAAAAGGCTCTGCGAGCTGGAAAGCACACCATAGGTCACTTCCGCCTCCTGACCAGCATTTGCGCCGCCCTCCTGGCTCTGCATATTGAGACTGAGGCTGCCATCTCCTGCCACATATTGGTTTATACCGGCCTCCTTCCCTGAGGCAATAGAGGACGCAGAAATAGAGAGTGTTCCCTGGCTTTTGACGTCACTGGTCAGGGCATAACTATTTCCGGTTAGTGACTGTGTCAATCTGTTCTTTCCTTCGCCTTCTGCTTGTAAATTGGAGGAAATCTTGCCCGAGGCAAGGCTGATGCTATGTTTTAGCTGCGTTGATATATCCAGATTATATCCATGGGAGGCAGATGACATTTCATCACCATCTGATGAAGAGACTCTCACAGTAATTCCCGTCCCAGTCGTGGCCACAATGCAGATTATAAGAAAGCAAATGAATGTTGATCGTGCGATAATTATCCTCATATATCCTCGATAGATAAGCGCAAATAAGTATTATCCATAGTAAGTTTCTGCTAATACTAATCTCATTTCAAAAGTATAAGAAGATTGTGTAATAATCAATTTATAAATATTAGTTATTATATCATGCAATTTGGCATAGGCAGGGCACTTGCTATTATCAAAAATATCTATCTATGCTAGTTGCTTTTGCTTTAATATGATTTAAAAAACCATTAATCGTTATATTGTTGATGGGTAGCTCAGCAATCCATGATATATATCTGAAGCAATGCCTATCGCCAATCAATTTTTTAAATCTCGATATTCTAAAGGAGATGCATTCGCGATATTTTCGATGTAGGCTGATGCATCCATTGTATCGTAGCCTGTGCCGTCAATGGGTATGGCATCGATATGAACGATGCACTTCGATTCGCATGCAGGGATCGAGATGGAGCAAGATCCGATTTTTAGACCGGTTGATAATCTCAACAAATAGTACGCCCTAGTTTGCTGTCGATTCTTCGGTTGACTATTTTAATGCGATTGAAATGTCATTGAGAATACCCTCGATCCCTCCCCGGCAAGACTCATTTGCCGGGCCGCAGAGCGGAAATGACTGCCGCAATCAATGTGACAGCGAAGCTGGCCATGAACGCCTGGTGCATGCCCAACTCAAAGGCTGCCAGAGGCGCGCCGCTCATGCCTCCTCCGTAGAGGAAGATATGGAACATGATCTCTTCAGGAATGCGACTGAGCACCAACGGGAAGACAATGGCAATGCTGAGCATCTGCCCGGTGCTCATTAGCATATAATTGATCCCTGCGGCAGTGCCTCTCTTTTCCGGGACAACGGAGGACATGACCGCATTGGTATTGGGCGAGGCAAAGAGCCCCGAGCCTCCGCCCATCAGAGCCTGGTAAAGGGCCAGCAGCCAGTAGGGCGTGCTGCTCACCACCGTTGCCAGACCAAGAAGCCCGATACCGGAAATGAGCAGCCCGGCGGTGGCAAGACCCCTTGAGCCATATCTGTCGGACAGGTATCCTGATACAGGTCCCACTAACATGAAGGCGGCCCCGAAAGGCGCCATCATGATTCCAGCCCAGAGGGGATCAAGACCGTAGGGCCCTTGCAGGAAAAAGATCAAGACAAAGAGCACTGCACCACGGGCGAGGCCGTTAATGGCGTTTGAGGCGCAGGCGTAGGCGAAGAGCTTCTCTGTAAAGAGCCGAAAGTCCATCATGGGCTGCTCTGCCTTTCTTTCCACCAGGAAGAACGCGGCAAGGCTAAATGCTGCCAGGACGAAAAGTACGTATACATAGGCAGCATCGATAAGCGGAAATGCCACGAGCGAGGCTGCCAGCAGCAGAGCAGCTAAACCAACTGTGAATGTAAAGCTTCCAAGCCAGTCGAAGCTTTGCCGGGAGGGCAGGGCCACAGGCTCACGCAGCCTCAGAATTCCCCAGATTGTGCCGGCGGCGCCAAGCGGCACATTGATCAGGAAGAGCTATAAGCAGGGCAGAGCCCTGAATTGATGCCAGCAACGCTCCCACGGTGGTAACGGAGAGAGCGGTCCACTCATAGCCGCGCCAGTTCTCTGAATCTCTTGGCATGCGAGAAGCTGCAAGAGCGGCCCGATAATTTGTATCTAACGGCCAATGACAGACTTCGGACCGATATGCTTAGGAATGTGCAAATATACCGATTCTCATCGAAAGTAGAAGGAATTGGCATTGGATTCTCATAAACCCGAAGGAAAAGCAACGAATAAGTACTATTTAGTAGAAGTATTCTACAGAATACCCCACCCGTTTATTGGCTGGCCGTTCTTGATCGTATTATTCAATAGCTTGCTATATTTTTATCAAAAAATTCTTATAGGAAACGTTTTCTTCTCAATTATTGCACTACTGCTTGCTATCAGTACCTATGAGAAAAACAAATTGTTTGTTAATAAATTTATTAGTGACAATGCGTTTTTAAAACGGGATAATAAATTAAAAATACAATTAGATACGATCAATTGTCTATTATTTGGAAAAATGCAATTTTTTGTAATATTGACGATAATTATTATAAGAGCATTGATCTCGATTAGTCTAAATATATTTGATAGTAAATATCTTATTAATGATACAATTACCATATTTTTGATATTGTCCTTGATATTTGTTTTCATGGGCACTACTTTGATTTTATACAAAATAAGTTCGCAGATGTCATATGCTAAGAACTCTTTCGAGTTTTATTGTATATATAGAGGTATCTATTCTCAGGTAGTCTTCAACACAATATTGATTGGTGCATTCCTAACAGTATTCGGTTTAGCTGTTATTTTATGGAGTTACATGGTTGATCAACTACAATTAGGAAGCTTGGTAACAGGTCCACTATTTTTCTTAGTAATATTAAATTTTATTATTGGTATTTTAGGAATAAGAAATGGAATCTCAGAAACCAAAAAAAAGATGCTGCTCAGCTTATCCGAAGAGATAAATAATACAAAAAATAAATATAGTATTTTAATCAACTCTCCGAACATTAGTGAATCCCTATATGCTCAATCTCAATTAAGCTCATTATTGTCAAACCAGCTATCAAGAGGAAAAGAAATAGAACACGCAAAAGAATGGTTTTTTGATATTTGGTCTCTTATTAGCATATCCATCCCACCCATGATATATACAATTATCCGAATTATTATTGATAACTATTTGGCAATCAAGTCCACATGAATTGATGGAGAAATAAAGGAAAAGGCAGGAAATGTCCTGCCTTAGGGGTCCGCTCTTGCCCTGGACTTAACCTGCCATAGCTTCAGGCAAATCTCTTGTAGATATCTGACTCGGAGGCAGTGGGCTTGACCGTCTTCAAAGCCTCTTCAAAGTGCTTGTTCTCCAGTTTGTACTCGCAGACCTGTGCATCAACCTTCGCCTTTCCGCCTAAGACGCACTCCCGGATGGCGAGCATTACAGCTTCGCCTACCAATGCACCCAGGTCGGCTCCGGAGAACTGCTCAGTCCTCTTCGCCAGATCTTCAATCTTGACATCATCAGCCAGTGGCTTCTTGGCAGTGTGGATCTTCAGGATCTCCCGACGGGCCTGCTCGTCCGGCAGACCGATCTCGATGAGCCGGTCAAAGCGTCCCGGTCGCAGGAGCGCCGAATCGATGATATCCGGCCGGTTGGTGGCGGCTATTACCATTACGCTGTTGAGCGATTCCAGGCCGTCCAGCTCGGTTAAGATCTGCGATATGACGCGCTCTGTAACATGCGAGTCACTGGTCGATCCGCCCCGAGCCGGAGCAATGGAGTCGATCTCATCCAGGAAGATCACGGAAGGTGCTGCCTGACGAGCCTTGCGGAAGGTCTCACGCACGGCTTTCTCAGATTCGCCTACCCACTTGCTGAGAAACTCCGGTCCCTTGATGCTGATGAAGTTGGCCTGGCTCTCGGTGGCTACTGCTTTGGCCAGCATGGTCTTACCGGTACCTGGCGGGCCGTAGAGCAGTACGCCCTTGGGGGCCTTTGCATCCATGTGAGTGAAGAGCTTGGCGTAGGTGAGCGGCCACTCCACAGACTCGACAAGCTGCTGCTTGACATCAGCAAGGCCGCCTATATCATCCCAATGAACATTGGGCGACTCCACCATGACCTCGCGCATGGCTGAAGGCTCCATCTCGCGTAGCGCCTCCAGGAAGTCGTCGTTATTGACCTCGATCTTGTTCAGGATATCGGCAGGTATGGATTCTACCTCCAGGTCGATCTCCGGCAAGACCCGCCGGATGGCGCGCATGCCTGCTTCGCGTGCCAGTGCTGCAAGATCTGCGCCCACGAAGCCGTGCGTCACATCCGCCAGCTTCTCTTGGTTTACATCTTTGGAGAGAGGCATGCTGCGGGTATGGATCTGCAAGACCTCCAATCGGGATTGACGATTGGGAACGCCAATTTCAATCTCCCGATCGAAGCGACCAGGTCGGCGCAATGCAGGGTCCAGGGAATCAGGCCTATTGGTCGCACCGATGACCACCACTCTGCCTCGCGACTCCATGCCGTCCATGAGGGCCAGCATCTGAGCTACCACACGCCGCTCTACCTCGCCCGTAACCTCTTCTCTCTTGGGGGCAATGGAGTCGATCTCATCAATGAGTATTATGGAGGGTGCCTGCTCCTCAGCCGTCTTGAAGAGACTGCGCAGCTTCTCCTCTGACTCGCCGTAGTACTTGGACATGATCTCCGGGCCGCTCAGAGTCTCGAAATGAGCATTTGTCTCGGAGGCCAGAGCTTTGGCCAGCAATGTCTTGCCGGTACCGGGTGGGCCGTAGAGCAACACGCCCTTGGGAGCTTCCACGCCCAGCCTCTCAAAGAGCTCAGGGTGCTTCATAGGCAGCTCAATCATCTCCCGCACCTTCTTGATCTCTGCAGACAGCCCGCCGATATCCTCGTAGCTGATGTGGGGTCCCTTTTTCTCCTCCTTGGCAGGCTTATCCGACATTTCGATTCTGGTCTTGTCGCTGATCACTGTCGCTTCTTTGGATGGAGAGACGCGCGTGGCCATGAGCTCGATCTTTCTGCCCATGACAGGTATCTCAATGATGTCTCCTCTGGTGATGACCCGCCCTTCCATGTATCTTTGCAGATAGGCCTCAGCGCCGGTGATGCGCAGGGGCACGGTGGGGGCAAAGGTCACTGATTCTGCTGCTGCCGCCTGGGCTATCTTCACAGGCACCTTGTCATCTATGCTTGCACCTGCGTTTCGGCGGGTAGTGCCGTCCAGGCGCACTATGCCGGTTCCCATGTCCTCTGGATAGCCTGGCCAGAGCAGTGCCGCAGTCTTCTTTTTTCCATGAATGCTGACCACGTCTCCGGCCTGCCAGCC
>JBFYLJ010000163.1:0-11799 GCA_041305465.1 Methanothrix sp. | reverse complement strand
GATTTGACGTTCTCTGCGGAGCGCCTGATGTTCCTCGGTACGGCATCATCGCTCATAATACGTTCTAGTACCTCAACGCATTGCTTAAGGACATTTTCAGCTGTCATAGAATCACCCACCCATGTTTCTGGGAAAAAGGTTAATGATGATATTCGCCTTAATCAGTTGAGGAGTGATGATATAGTCGTTGTATTTAAACATATGTAGCACGTAGGTATAAAACATGGATGAGGATGAAGTTCTTAGCAAGATAACCAAGCTTCTGGAGCAGGGTTGCACCATGCTTGCCGTGCATCATGATTGCGGTGCACCTCTCTTTCGCTGCCAAGGTGAAGTCGTATGTCCGGTCTGTTCTTTTGCCGATGAATCCAGTTCGCCGGTAATAGCACAGCCATCCGATTTATCCGGGAAAGAACATGGTGAGAGGTCAAATCTCGGTCGCGCACATTTGCAGGAGAGGGAAGAATCTAAGGATCAGCCTGCCGATAGAAAGGTAAAGCCGACCCAGAATGGCAAACAGGACGATGACGAATTGCTGGCAGCAATTGGCAATCTGCGTTTCGCACTCTTGGTGAGGCTACGAGAGCTTACGGCTGCGCTGCAAGATGAACATGATTTGGATATGCTTAAGAGACAACTTGATTGCCTGGAAGGATTGCTTAAGGTTCTCCGCTCCTTGCAGGGGTGATCGATCATCATTTCATTTAATCTCATCCTAAAAGCGGAGACTTTTGGATCTCCACTGGAAATAAAGGGGTTGATCAATTGGTAATAATTTTTTTTAGAAAGTGTGGTATACCTCTAATATTATTCCCTCTTGTCATGGCATTATTCTGCATAACAGGCTGCCTGGAGCAGTCTCCTGAGCTCTCAGTGACGCCTTCTGCGTTATCGGATCAACTGGAAAATCCTTCCTTGCAGATGGATTTTGATTCGCAGCTGAGTAGCGACCTTTTTTGTGTGCGGGGTAATATTATGCTATCCGGCAATAGATCACTTGCTTATATCATGCTCAATGCCACTCTTTGTCAGGGATCGATAGCGCAATTTAACACAAAATATATGATGATGGATCTGAAGCCTGAACAGGATTACAGTTTTGAGATAGCCAAAAATGTCAAAATTCCGGCAGGAGAATATGATTGTATCCTGGAGGCAAAAGGCCCTCAGGGTCTCTTGGCCAGAGAAAGCAGGAAAGTCAGCCTTGTGTCTGAGCAAAAGCCTGTATTCGAGCAATTTCCGTGGCCGGTAGATATGGATCCGTATGAAAAGGTCTTCAATCAAGAGGATGAGGAAGTACGGCCCGATGAAGAGAGCACTCATCAAGAGGAGATTTCAGAATTTACGCTGGGAAAGGAAGATCCTGGGGTCATGACCAGCAAGGAAAAAGAATCTATCAGCAAGGCAGGCTCTTTGCAGGCGTCTTCAACAATGCTCCAGGAAGCTGAAGGCAAGCTCGTGGGCAGCATCACCTCGAAAAAGTACCATCGTCTGGATTGTCGCTATGCTCTCAAGATAAAGCCGGACAACCGCATCTACTTCTCGAGCGTGGAGGATGCAGAGGGGCAGGGTTATCTTCCCTGTAAGGTCTGCAATCCCTAAAATTCGCCTATGAAAACGCAGGAGAGACCTGGAGCCTGGGGCGGGCAAGCTGTATTGGCCCGATCGATTCGCTCTTCGGGATAGCCCAGGTCGGTGAGGCTGGCTACCTCTCTATGCAGGCCTTGTGATTCCAAATATTGGCAGAGGCTTTGCAGGTTTGTGGCGTCATCTGTGAGCAGAAAGACGCATCTTCCCCGGCGCAGTTCAAAGGCTATGGCATCTGGGTCCAAGTTGCGGCCATGCACTGTGATGGGAACCACTCTGAGCTGGCTGACTTTCAGGCGGGCACAGGCTACCTGCAGACTGGAGATGCCAGGTATTACCCTGCCTTTGAGATACCCGAGACCTGAGAGCATAGGGTCGCCCGTGCTCAGGACCACGGCATCTTCTGAGAGATCGTGAAGCTTCTTGTAGTCCTCAATGACTCTGACTGTGCATCCTGGATCTATGTGCTCTGTGACCAGCTCAATGGCTCTTTTTGATCCGTAGATGAGCCTGGCCTGGGCCACTGTCTGTGCCCCCTGGGCTGTCAGCATCATCGGGCCTGCGCCTACTCCTACTATGATCATGATTTTGCCTCATTACTATTCTGAATCTTGCTTTATAGCGCATCCGCGAGGATGCATCCATCTTTGTGCAGCAGAACAATGCGTGTTTGAGGAAGCTTCTCTTTGGCCATTCTTAAGGCTCTGGCTATGTTTGGATGCTCTGGCTCTATCTCTACCATCTCGGCCACAGTGCCGTAACCGGTATTATCCAGGATCTGAGGCCAGGCCCATTTGAGAATGAGGGCGGGCAGTCCGCAGAGGATGCTCTCCTGGTCTTTCTCAAATTCAAGTCTGTCGAGCTGGTTTCCCATAAGTACAGCTTTATAATCGGGAAAGAGAATTCGGCTGATATTAAGGCCCGTTCTTCCTGTTGTAACGAGCACTTTCTTGGCTTCTTTCAGCTCCCGGGCCCGATCGCCGATGAAGTGATCATTCCATGGTTCCACAAATCCGGTCGAGCCTAGGATGGAAATGCCACCCACTATTCCCAGGCGGGGGTTGAGTGTCTTATTGGCCAGCTCAGCGCCCCGGGGAATTGTTAGTTCTACCTTCGCTCCTGCCAGGCCTGTCTCTTGCAGTGCCTGACGGATAGCCGACATGATCTGCTTTCTGGCAGAGGGACTGATGGCAGGCCTGCCTACCTCGTCGCATAGACCCCTGGCGGAAATCCTGCCAATGCCTTTTCCTGCGATGAGAGTCGTCTCTTCTGCCGCCCTGGCCTGGGCGGCAATCTCGAGGCCAGCAGTGACATCGAATTGATGATCGCCGCCATTCTTTACAGCTATGCAAAAGCCGCTCCTGGCCACTACGGGCATGCAGACGCTGATGCCCACTGGGGTTGTGACCAGCAGATCATGGACCGATTCTTTCAGGGAGAGGACAGCTCCCTTGCAGGCTCCTGCTGCGGTCGTTCCTGTGGTCAGGCCGCGTCTGCAAAGCTTACCGCTGGAGAGAATGACCCATCTGCCGCTTTCTATCTTTTGCAGAGCGAGTGGATCGGAGCAGAGCTCAATCCAGGAGGGGGAAACGGCAAAGCCTGTTACTGGGTCTTTGACCGCTGCTTTGATTGTATCATCGTTTTGTTCGGGCATAGGTATTTATGATCTCATTAATGGCTGCAACGGCGATGGGAGTTCCTCCGCGCGTGCCTGCTGTGGAAATGGACGGCACATCGATTTCTCTTAGTCGCTCCTTGCTCTCTGCCGCATTGACAAAGCCCACGGCTGTCCCGATGACCAGTCGCGGCAAGACCTTCTTCGACTCGATGAGGTCGCACAGTGTTAGCAGAGCAGACGGCGCATTTCCTATTACGACTATTGATCCTGAGAGCTTCTCTTGTAGAGCAATGACTCCCGCGGAGGTGCGGGTAATACCCTGAGCTGCTGCCAGAGCATCTCCCCGGCCGATGAAGGCAACAATTGGGCTATTATGTCCCTTCTTTAGAACCCCGGCCTCTACCATCTTTATGTCCACGAAAATGGGTGCTTCATTTTCCAGAGCCCGCATGCCCGCTTCTGCGGGCCGGTCATGAAATCTTAAAATGTCGGCTACGCTGGGGTCGCCGGTGGCAATGACGCATCTCTGCTTGATCTTATCCTCGAATGTGTCATCTCCAATCATCTCTGAGATGAGCCGTCGGCTCTTCCTGCTTATCTCCAGGGCCTCGGGGGTTGTAGCCCCAATATCCGTGTAATCTTCCATCATGGGAAATCAGCTCGAATGGTTCTTAGTAGCTGTATTTGTTCTCGTATCCTCGTTTGGTGATTATTCTTCCATCTTTTATATGGGAATTGGCTGAGGCGACAAGTAGAGTGAAGCGGTAGCCAGCGGGCTTTGCGGCAAGCAGATCATCAGCTGTGAGAATCATAGTATTTTCTCCCTCTCTGGCCACGTCCACAGCCAGGACAACAGGTCGCATTGGATCGACCTCTTCCAGCAGAGAGGCAATCTCCAATCCCTTTACATTGTAGGCCACTACGGCAAAGCCGGCGCCTGCCAGGGCACACAGTTGTGCCGGATCATGGGCTGAGGAGAGAAGGGCGAAGTCATTGACCAGAGGTGCGCCGGCTCTTGCGGCTACAGAGGAAAAAGCGCTCACACCGGGAGAGATATGCACTGGCATGCCCTCAGCTTGATCCAGGATTCTCCAGCCAGAGCTGAAGATGCTCGGATCGCCACCTGTGAGGATGGATGCCATGCTGCCGGCCGCTGCCAGCTGCGCTGCCTCTTTTAGACGTGCGGCCATCCTCTCCGGACAGGGGCCGCTGTGAGTTACCTTTTGGGCGGAAGTGATCTCGCCGATCAATTGCAGGTATCTTTGTGCTCCGTAGATCTTCTGCGAGGCCTGTAAGATGCTGGCGGCTTCCTGGGTCAGATTGCCGGGATCTCCTGGACCGATGCCCACCAGGTTTATGGCAGCCTGCGCGGATGCGTAGCCTCGGAAGGTGCCCCTGCCAAGGATGATGACCAAAGAGGTCATATCAATCCTCTCGCGCAGGCTCTCTTCCTCAATCAGCTTTTGCGAGTTCGTGTAAAAGATCTCTTCTGCCTGGCGACCGATGTTTTTTGCCACAAGGACATCTCTGGCCCCGCAAATATCTAGAGCAGCCAATAGCTGCCAATCGCGCCTCAAGCTCCTGGGATTGTAGAGGGCTACTGGCATGGCTGTCTTGGCAGCTAGACGCAAGCGGCCTTCTATCTGCTGCCAGGGTGTGAGCAGATCGCTGAGGCTGATCACGGCCACGCATTCTCGGAAGGCAAGGCCTGCTCGGCAGGCGGCGGCGGTAAAAGAAGTGACTCCCGGCACAATCTCGACGCCGCAAGGCTTTTCGGCCAGCTCCAGGCCGAGACCAGCCATGCCGTAGACATTGGGGTCCCCGCTGCTCACCAGGGCTACAGAGCCCTTTTCCAGCAGATCGACTGCTGCTGCGACCCGATCCACCTCTCTTCCCATGCCGCTGGAGAAGACCTGCTTTCCAGGCAATAGGTCGCTGATCAGATCCAGATATGGCCTGTAGCCGACTACATAGTCCGCCGTGCGTATGGACCGCGTGGCCGCAGCAGTGCGTAGCCCAGGCGAGCCTGGGCCGATGCCCACGATGGAGAGCTTATTCTCCGATGGCAACTGTTACCCTCCCGTAGGCTTTCTTGGGAAAGATTAGCTTTGTTGCCAGAGCAAGGACGGCAGGCTCGGCTACGCCATTCAGCCCCAGGTCCAGGGCACGGGAAGCAGTGCTGGGGGCTTGAGAGTTGAGGGTATCCCTGGAGAGGCAGATCATCTCTCTTCCCAGCAGCTTGGCTGCCTCAAGCATGCCTTCTTCCTCGCTCTTGAGCCATGCCGTGGCCAGGATGGCAATCTCATCTCGCGTTCTTCCCGTTTCGCTTAATGCCTCATCAATGGCTGCGAGCACCTCAGAGGCAGAGACGCCTTTTCTGGCTCCTATGCCCACAACCAGCCCACCTTTTTTCAAGACAGCCACATCCTCATCCACTACTATAATTTTAGGCCCCTTCAGCCTTAAAACGGGAACGTCTTCTTTGAGGAAAGCCAGGTTGACGGCTTTGGAGGACTCTTTGTTGACTATGGCTGCGCCCAGGCCTGAGGCCACCTCTTCCAGGCAGGGGCGCCCGGAGGCGTCGGTGGCGGTGGTGACGGCGGCATAAAGGCCGAGACGAGAAGCCAGGAAGCGGGCCAGCTCATTGGCCCCGTGATGGCCTCCCACCACCGGCACAGCGCAGGAGAGCGCGGAATCCACAGCTACCACAGGCCGGTCCGCCCATTTGTCCAGGAGGTGGGGGCAAAGGCTTCGTACAACGATTCCCACAGCCATGACGGCTACAACCAGCTCATATTTCTCCAAAACCATCTCAATTTTATCTCTTTCGTAAAGGACAATTTCGGGAGAGTAGCGCTCCTGCAAAGCCAAGGCTATCTTCAGAGCTTTCTCTTCGTCTCTGGGAAAGACCAGAATAGCTACCGATTTCTGATTTATCGATCCCGGTATAGGTGAGACCTCCGAAATCCCGTTCTCTTCACCACGCCGCCCACCAGAATTAGGGCGCTCTTGCTTATTCCTGCCGCCTCAACCTTCTGGGCGATATCAGCAAGCGTTCCCAGCAAGACCCTCTCATCCGGCCAGGAGGCATGATAGACCACGGCCACGGGTGTATCGCCTGGACGGTCCAGGTTATCGACAATGTCTTTGATCTTGTCGATGCCCAGGAAGATGGCCATAGTAGTATTATGGCGGCTCAAAGATGCTAGCTCGTCCTTCTCCAGGGTAGTGCCGGCGGGCCTTGTCACAATCAGGGACTCTGAGACTCCTTTCAGGGTGAGCTGCGTCTTCAGGGTGGCAGCGCTGGCAAAGAGGGAGGAGACGCCGGGCACGACCTCCACCTCCACTCCAGCTTCTTCCAGAGGCTTCATCTGCTCGAGTATGGCGCCGTAAAGCGCAGGATCGCCGCTATGCAGCCGTACCACCCTTTTGCCGGAACGCAGCGCAGCGATTATCCTGTCTGTTGTCGCCTCCAATGATACGCCATTGCTGTCCATCGTTTCTGCTTTCAGGCCTTCTAGGAGGACGGGGTTGACCAGTGAGCCGGCATAAACCACTAAATCAGCCTCATCAAGCAATCTCTTGCCTTTGACGGTGATGAGATCAGGGTCTCCGGGTCCGGCTCCCACAAAGTAGAGCTTCATCTTCGGCAACATCATCGCCTCCGGGCTAAAAGAACTGAGAAGTAGTCGCTTCTTTCCGGCATCTCGCCCTTGATGATCTTCTCCTGTGCAGTGTAGAGCATCGTTCCCAGCACAAAATCATCAAAGCCCATAGCTCGAAGCTCCTCGGCCAGCTTTCTGGGCCGGGTGGCCTTAATCCTGATGACTGTATCCACTGGTGAACCATCCCAGACCTCAAAGGACCCTTCCAGGGGGGCAGCAAAGCGCGAGGCCAGGGCGGGCACCACGCCTACTCCTGGAATGGTCTGGATCTCTATCTGGGAATGATTCTGCCGGATCATCCTCTCCAGGTGGCTGAAGGTGGAGAAGGTGTTGACGTCCCCAATGCAGGCGAATCCGGCGCAGCCAGAGGCGGCAGCCTTTGCCACGGTATCGGCATTCATTCGCCAGATCCTCTCCAGCTCCTCTTTGTCCTCTATCATGGGAAACTGCAGGATCTCTGGCCGGCAATAAGGCCGGGCTAACTCTGCGGCCATCTCTCCCGGCACAAAGACCTTGGTGCAGTTTTCGAGCGCTGATGCCGCCTTAAGTGTCAAAAGCTCCGGGTCGCCAGGGCCAAGACTGATACCGATCAACATTTGCCAATCACCATGAAGATGGGGTTTACCGGTTTTAGGGCAATGTCTCCCCCTAATTCGTAGCCCCTTGAGATATGAATCTGGATAAGCTCCTGAAATATCCCCGCCTCTTTCATCAGTTGCGCCAGCCGGGCAGCTATGCCCAGGCGGGCCAGGTCGGCCACAATTATGCAGCCTGGCCGGGCCTTTTCCAGGAGAAGAGGCAGGAAATCGTCGATGCCGCGTGTGCCGCCGATAAAACATCGATCCACTCCGGGCAGATCCGGCAGAATATCAGCCGCCTCGCCGCAGAAGAATTGGCCGCAGGCGATAGCCGCTTTGCTCATCTGCACTGCCTCCTCTCGCCGGTCGATGCCGTAGATCCGGTCAGTGTAGCGCGAGGCTGCCAGGGATACGCCGCCCGAGCCGCAGCCGATGTCCAAAAAGTGCTGGCTCTGCTGGATCTTCAGCTTTCCCATGGCGATGTGGATATTTTCTTCTTGCGTCGCCGTTCCCGGAAGCTTCATGGCTGCAAAGAAAACCATGCTGGCATAAAAGGTTAATGTAAGTAAACTTAAATTAAGTAAATTTATCCTATCAGCATCCCAACCAGCTCCGTCGCTTCCACCAGTCCGTATCCGCCCCGCTTTGCAGCGTCTTCATCAAAGCTCTCCACCTCGTCCGGTGCAACTCCTGCGCCAGCGATGGTGAAGGGCACTGGATCGCGGCTGTGCGTCTTGATGGAGATGGGCGTGGCATGGTCGGGCAGGAGGAGCACGCGCCAGTCCTCGCCGCTCTTCTCCAGCTCCTCTATCACCGGGCCGACAACGTGCTCATCGAATAGCTCAATGGCTTTCACTTTCAGCTTTGTATTCCCCTCATGGCCTGCTTCATCAGGCGCTTCGACGTGAAGGTAGACAAAATCCAGTTGCTTTAGTGCTTGCAGCGCGGCCTGCACTTTTCCTTCGTAATTGGTATCGATATTGCCCGTGGCTCCGGGAACGTCTATGACCTGCAGCCCCGCATATCTGCCGATGCCCTTGAGCAGGTCCACCGCCGAGATCATGGCACCTTTCAGGCTGTATTTCTCGGCAAAAGAGGGCATTACCGGAGCCGGACCCTGTCCCCAGAGCCAGATGGCATTGGCGGGGCGCTTTCCGGCGGCGATGCGCTTTTCGTTAACGGGATGGTGTTCCAGGACGCTCTGGGCTGCCTGCATGAGCCGGATGAGCAGTTCTGCGTCCGGGCCGCGGGGCAGATGCTCTGCTACGGGCTGATCGCTGATGTCATGGGGTGGGGTGCAGAGCGCTCTGCTCCCTGCCTGCAAGACGAGAAGGTTTCGGTAGCTTACACCGGTGTAGAGTCGCCGCTCTGGCATCAGCGGCTGCAAGGCCTCAATCAGCTCCCGGCCCTCTTCTGTGGTAATGTGCCCGGCGCTGTAGTCCTGCATGATGCCGTTCTCAATGGTCACAAAATTGCAGCGAAAGGCGATGTCGCCTTCAGCGAGGACGACGCCCATGGCTGCTGCTTCAAGAGGCGCGCGACCGGAGTAATGCCGGCTGGGCGAATAGCCCATAACGGAAAGATTGGCCACATCGCTTCCTGGCGGAAAACCTTCGGGAACTGTCTGGGCTAAACCGCTGCGGCCCTGCTTCGCCAAGAGGTCCATGTTTGGCTTTTTCGCCGCTTGCAAGGGCGTCTTGCCTTGCAGGGCATCCAGCGGCAGGTCTGCCATGCCGTCGCCTAAGAGAACTACTAGCTTCATCAAGGATAGATCGGGAAAATAGTATTAATCGTCTTCGATAGCGAAATGCTTTTCAATTCGTTTAACTAATTAAAAACGTATGATGCAAGCTGTTAGGTCCGAGGGGCACGTTATAGGCTCAAAGGTCTCTGCTGTGGAATTAGAGCAGATAAAACAATTAGTTACTTCCGGCGTTTACCTAAATACATCGGACTTCGTCAGGGACGCCATTCGAGACAAGTTAGCGGTTATTAAAACCATAAAATATCGCGATGTTGATTATGATACTGCCAAAAAGGAAGTCATGGGGTACTTCCTGGAAAGAGGCGAATCTTATCCTTCCCAGATTGAAGAAGACCTGGAGCTTGATTACAAATTGATTTGCCAGATCACAGATGAGCTGAAGAGAGAGGGACGCTTGGAGGTGCTTTGATGGAGTGTTACGAGGTAGGTGATTCCATACATGGCTATCGAATCAGGGCAGAAGCCCGGAAGGTTGGCGACCCGCATGTTATAGCAAAAACTGGAAGGCATAAGGCCCAGCGCATAATCTTAACTGAGAACGCAGAGGCCATCATCGAAAGAAAACTTGGCTGGATATCAAGATGACGAACGAAGATGGCCGACCTACGCTCAAGGCCCGGGCGGTGCGATGAAGAGGCCTAGGGGGCTCTCCCGGCTTTTCTTTTATTTTCTCCTTAAGCTTTTAAAAGCAGCATCTCTTGAGTAAAAGTATTGACCGCTTCAATGCTCGCAGCCTTCACAGGCGTGACGGCGCCGAAGGCGTCCATGAGCAGCACGTCTCCCTCTTTTCTTTTAGCGGCAACAATGTTCTTAGCCACCAGTAGCTTTTCCGCCTCATTTTCTACAAGGTATACTGAGAATTCGCACATTTTCATGTCTCCAGGATGCATTCTTTAATCTTTAAAAACTCCTGCAGCGCAGCTGATTCGGGGAAATGGTCCAGCAGCCCGGTTCCACACTTATCTGCCTCCTGAACATCTCGGTCGAAGCGCATCAACAGTATGCTATCTACATTGCCGTTCAGCTCCTGCAAGGCGACCTGGATATCATCATCGCTCTCCACCTTGTTAACCACTGCTATTTGTCTTTTCACACCCAAATCCCGAGAGAGCTTTATTCCATGCTTTGCTACCTCCAAAGACTTGGGAGTTGGCTCAGTGATGACAATACAGGCATCGAACTCCGAGGCTAAGCCCCGACCGAAGATCTCCACTCCTGCCTGGGAGTCGATAAAGATGAAATCATATTCATCAGGTCCAGCAGATAGGTAGGCCACAAGCAATTTAACCAGAGCTATGTGCGAGCAAATGCATCCGGCTCCACCAAAGGGAATTGTGCCCATCACTATCAAATTAACGCCATCTGAGGCATCCATGACGAACTCATGAATGTGGTGGTCACACTGCTCGTTGCTTGTGTGATGGTGATCCTCCAGGCTTACGCCGAGCTGTTCTTGCAGACTGGTCTTATTTTCGGCAAGTGTGACAATGTCGCTCATGGGGATGCCAAGAGACATGGCCAAGTTCATGCTCGGGTCGCAGTCTATGACCAGAACCTTGTAGCCGTCCCTGACCAGCATCCTGGCCAGGTTAGAGAGAATAGTGGTCTTGCCTACTCCGCCTTTGCCGGTGAAGATGACACGCTTCATCTAGTCTCCATAACTAGAGTGCTTACGAAGACAGATTCATCGAACATATCGTTGACCTTCTTGGAAGGATCCTTGTGCCTGACCAGGAACATCCATTCTCCATCCGTGGTTACGGGAATGTGTACTCTGCCCTGCTCATCAGCCTTGACCAGAGCCATCTCCTTCCCCTCTTTCTTGGATACCGCCTTGATTTCTGCAAAGGCCAGCGGTTTTCCTTCATAGAATACCTGCAGCTCAGCCTCCTGGCCTACTTGGCACCAAGGCTTGCTTGGTACAGCCTCTAGGATGCCGTGAACAACCTGGCCACTGTATTTTCCATCGCCACCAATCGGACAAAGGACCTTAGCCATCTGGTGGAAGGCTCCGGCATAGGTGACATCCTTGAACTGAGAACGCGGACCTCTCTTATTTCCGTCCTTGGTCTTGCAGAGTATCGACGATTCCATGTCCACTACGGCAGCATATGATCCAACTTTATCCGCCGTGAACCTCAGGAGATAGCGTGTCTCCTCAGGGATGAGGTTCAGATCCGATTTGCTGCCGTCTGGATGATAGTTGAACGCTTTCAGTCTCTTGGCGTCTGCTATTCCGTCTTGACGCATGTTGTGGCCGTACACAAGGGCCAGCTCTACTTCTTCGCCTATCGTTTTAGACTTTTCCAGCCATATCTCGTGGCCTTGCATCATCAATTCCATCTTGCTCTCTTGCATTCTCGATTCCTCTCATTGATGTATAGGGCATGCCATTATTAATAAAACTTTTGGTAATTATAATACTTATTAGTACAAATAAAGAAAACTTTAATACTATTAAGGTCTATCACTCAGGGCATGCAAAGAGGAAAAATTGTGAATAAGCACGTGAGTGTTCTGCTTACTATAGCGATTGCTGCAATTTTTTTGACAGCTCTTTCGGCCAACGCTGTTTCTTATACGCTG
>JBFYLJ010000162.1:0-19978 GCA_041305465.1 Methanothrix sp. | reverse complement strand
GATGCCGACGCCAAGGGCGGCTCCGCGATCTCCATCGCCTACATCACAGGCAAGCCCGTGCTCTTTTTGGGCATAGGCCAGACCTATCCCGATCTGGTGAAGTTCGAGCCACAGTGGCTGGTGGACAGGCTGATGGGAGAGGCGGAAGCGTAGAAGCGTAGAATCTTTTAACTTTCCTCAAGACTCACAGTTGAGCATGAAGACTGATGAGTTGAAAACGCTTCTTCATCTCTTTCTCCCTATTATCTCCACCCCGCCAGCTCTCGCCAGGTACAGCTCGTCCAGGTTGTCGAAAATGCCGTGCTCCACCACTCCGGGAATGGGGCTGATCTTCGCAGCTAAAGCCGCCGGGTCCTCGATCACGCCGAAGTCCACATCCATCACGAAGTTGCCGTTGTCCGTGATCACCGGCCCGTCCTTCCTCACGCCCTGTCGCAGCACCGGCTTTCCGCCTAATTCCGTCAGCCGCCGCTCTACCAGCCGCAAGGCAAAGGGCAAGACCTCCAACGGCACCGGCCAGGTGAGCTTCTCTACATACTTGCTCTCATCAGCTACTATTACGAACCGCTTCGCAGAGCAGGCAACAACCTTCTCTCGCGTGTGAGCAGCTCCTCCGCCCTTGATGACGTATTGGTTATGGTCCACCTGATCGGCCCCATCGATGGCCAGATCCAGAATAGGGTGCGAATTGAGCGTGGTGAGCCTTATCCCTGAGGCGATGGCCAGGTTCTCGGCCTGAAAGGAAGTGGGAATCCCAAGAAAATCCAGGCCCTCCTCTTTCACTCTCTCTCCCAGCCGCTTGATGGTCCAGGCAACAGTGGACCCCGTGCCCAGGCCCACCACCATGCCGCTCTTTACAAGCTTTGCCGCCGCTTCGCCTGCTGCTTTTTTGGCATCAGTATTGGCAGAAACATCTTTCATAGTATCTCGCTCTTCACCGTGGTGAATACCGGTCCACGCAGGTCCATCTTATGCTTGTAGCTGGTGATGTATCTCTCCAGAGCCGGATGGACCTTGATATTGATATCACCAGGGCTTCTCACTATCCGGGCGCGCGTCTCAGACTCCAATCCTGCCATGGTGGCCACCTCGATCTCGTAAGCGGCGAGAGCTGCAAAGGCATCGATATACTTGATGCCGGTGGTCACGCCCTCGCTGAAAGCCTCTTCCCAGCGGGAAGTGTGAGGGATGCCCATGATGTTCTGCTTGTGCACCACAATCTCGTTTTGGGCTGCCGGGCCGCACAGCTTGGTGTTCTCCTCAGGCTCGACCACCGAGACTTTGACTTTCCGTCCGAACAGCTCCCCCTCCCAGGCCAAGAACTCACAGGGGGAGGTTGTCTCACCATGCTCGGTTGAGACGGCTACTACCGCCTCGGCTATGGCCTGACCGGATGGCGTCGTGGGCAGCTTCTCGACAGATATCATCTGTGCCATCTCCCGCGCCGTCAAGGCCCAATTAGTCTGGAACTGCGGATAGGACAAAGCCCGCATATCCTGAGAGTTATGTAAAATCATGGCCAGCCTCTCGACACCCAGCCCCAGGTTCATGACCGGATAGGGAATATCGTACTGCGAGAGAGCAGTTGGCGAGTAGATGCCGAAGGTGGCCACCTCTACCCATCCGCTCGTGTACTTCGTTGCCGACCCGACCAATCCTGGATGGTAGGCATAGACCTCGATCTGTGTTCCAGGCGTGTAGTACTTGCTTCTCTTGTCGTCCGGCCGGAACTGAAACTTCTCAAAGCCAAACTGGCTCAGCAGGCCGTCTGCTATAGCTTTTCCATCCTCGACGCTTAACTCTTCACCCATGATGACGCAACTTGCCGAATAGTAGCTCATCAGCCGCGCCGCATCCTCCGCCTGCTCGCGCCGGAAGCAGCGATCCACAGAGAATAGCTTGAGTGGTAGCTTGCTGCGGTGATGAAGATTGGAGAGCGACAAGAACCACCCCGAGGTCATGTGGCTTCTCAGAGTGCGCGTCGTGGCCTCTGCCTTCAGCTCTCGAAACTCAGGGAATACCTTCTCCAGGACGACTGAGATAAGAGCATCGTGCGCTCCGAGAGCTGCGGCGATCTCCTGTACGAGGTCGTCGCCTTCCACCTTGCCCTTCTTGTAGCCATGCAAAATCTGGCGCAGGGCCTCAGCCTCTTCTCCGGAAATCTCCCTGCCCAGAAGGTCATTTACTTGGGCAATCCTCTCATCCGACATTCCGATATCCGGCCGCGGCAGGCCTGCAAGGTAAAAGCAGCGATCCAGCACAGCCAGGGCCTCCGAGCCGAACTGGCGGTAGACATCTGACGCATCGACCATCACCGGGTTCATGGCCTCGGAGAAGCCCAGGCGAATGTAGGCTTCTCGAAGCTTCTGAACGGTGTCGAATATGGGGTGCACCGTACCGAAGGAATAGCTATTTCTGGGATATCTCTCGTTTAGGGAAGGCTTGCCGAGATACTCCCTCCCTTGCTGCCAGGCCTTATCGAAATCCTCTTTGGCAGCCTCTTTAATGATGCTGGGATCAAACTTCATGCTTTCTAGCTCCAGGAAATTGGTATTTTCTTTATAATATTCTATTTACCCATGCTCACGGAAACTGCAGAGTGCTTCTTGCATCTTGGCCAGTTCCAGAGCATTTGTGAGGTCTCCGCGCGTCCTTTCCAGCATACTCCTGGCCAGATCGCTCTTGCGGCGCAGGCCGCGAGTTATGGCATCCGGATAATCGAAGAGCATGAGCAGGTGATAAATTTCCTCGATGACGCCCAGGAAATACTCGCCTTCCGCCGCTCTGCCGGCGCGAATGAGATCCAGAATATGGCGACGCAGCTCCCCGGTGACATCTCCAAGACCTGCCAGATAGTTGACTGCATCGACTCCCACCTCGTCGGGAGTCAAGATCTGGCGGCGTGTGGTTATGGAATAGACACACCTGGCTTCTGCATACTCCTGCTCCGCTCCGTCCACAAATCCCGCGTAGCGCACATCCTGGTGATCCAACAGTACCTCCCGGATTCGCTCCAGATCGATGGCCGCTTCGCTCATGAGCTTTTCTGCCAGGGCCAGGTCATTCCTGTGCACAGACCGGATGGAGGAAGAGCAGAGGCGAATGACCTTGCGGGAGAGACGATAGGCCTCTTCCCGGGCACGGTCTTTGCAGTCAAAACCGTCCAGCATGCTTTTGGATAAATTATCGAAGATTGCCATTGTTTGTCTCTAGTCGAGGTTCATCATTTTCTTCAAGCGATTTACGGATCTTTGTCCCTCCTCTAAAGAGCGGGACTCTGTGACAATGCGGCCTTTGTAATCCTTGAAAGCCGCAGCAACTTTCTTCCAGGGTACGGTGCCGTTTCCAACCGGCAGGTGCTCGTCTCTGTCTCCATGATTGTCGTGCACATGAGTATGAATCATTTTGTCCTTGAGTTGCAGGAAGTTCTCTACATTTCCGTTGGTATTGGCATGGCCCACATCAAAGATAAAGCCCACATTCTCCCGATCGACTGTCTCTATTATCCCCATAACCTCTTCCGGACGGCGGCCCAAAACGGCAGGCATGTTCACCATGTTCTCCACAGCAATTCTCATGTCCAGATTCCGGGCATGGTCGCATATCTGCTGGATGCCCAGGATGCTCTGCGACCAGGCGGCGTCGGGCATATGTGCTCCCAGTGGCGAGAAATGTCCTGGATGCAGCACTGCCAGGCGGGCAAAATCGCTGGCAAGATCCAGGCACTCTTTCATCTGCCGCACCGTCTCCTCCCAGATGGGCTGGTTCACTGAGGCCAAATTCAGGTCGGAGTAGGGCAGGTGAATGGTAATAATAAGGTCCGTGGTCTCGACGATCTGTTTTGCCTCGGACAGGTTCTCATGCGTTAGCTTCTGTTTTCCCTCGTTTACGATCTCCCAGCCGCTGTAGCCCAGATCCTTCAATTGATAAGCCCAGTCAAAGGGCCTGTCTACCAGTTTGCTCGAAGAGAAGCTAAACATCTGCTCCTTCCTGCATATCTTCTGTGATCTCGCTCAGGTCAACTTCTCGGATCGGTATGCCATTCTCGGTCTCCGGCGCCAGCCAATTGATGATGCTCTTGCCTCCCGTAATCTGCACATGCAATGATCCCAAGGCCTCCTCTTCAGGTGGAAAGCTCACAACTCCCATCAATGCTGCTTGCTTATTAAGCTGAAATGTTGTGGCATTGCCTACCAGTCCGGCAAGCATTACCCTTCGAGCTGTGTCCAGAATCTCTTGCCTTCTCAAGAGCTCATGCAGCGTCTTCAGGCTATCTGGGCCGTTATAGGCCTCGATTCTGTCGGCACGAATGTCCATGATCAGACCGGGAAAGATGTTCTCAATGGCTGATACGACCTTCTCCACGCGTTCCGTGGGCCGAACCGATGAGCAAATAGTAACCTCGATCGTTCTACATCGCCCCTAGATATGGCTGGTTTTGTATCTGAGGATAGCAGCAATCCCGCCAAAGGCCTTGTAAAGCTGTTCTCCCTCTTCAAACTCAGTGGAGATGATCTTGACCTCTGTTTTGCTTTGATCTGCCAGCTTGGATAATTCGGAGACTATATCCTCTTCTTGTGTCATGCTCAGAGCAGCGCCGCAATTTAAGCAATTTCCTAATGGCGCAGCTGCTGTGGTACGAGTTTGATACTCAGAAAAATCGCAACTTCTGCTGGTGCATTCGATCTTAGCTCGCGTCTTTCTCAGATCTTCAGAGAGGAGAAGGATCTCCACTGCGCCAAGCTCCAGATTATGGCGAACCTCATCTTCACCGTAGGAAGCGAGGCCTTTGTCGGAAACCAACTCCTTCATGAAGCGACGCATCAGCATTTTGTCCTGCATTACCTCTAAATCGGAGAGTTGCTCTTGAGCGGCATCCACCAGCTCGAACAATCCGGATTCATCGGTATAGGATACATCCAGGGAACCCATAATCTTCTTTTGCAGTTCATGATGCAAAAAGCCCCCTTCCACAAACTCCTCTTTAGTGGGGGATGGTCCGCCCACCAAGATGCCCTGCAGATCCTTAGTATCGATGGCCAGGAATGCTTCATTGGCCGATTCTCCAACCCGTTTGTAGAATTCGTGGATGGCGATGAGACGCAGTTGCTGGAACCTGTGGCTGGACTGGCCGCCTTTTCTCTGTTTGCCCGGAACGGTAGACGTTAGGTGCTTTATAGCTTCGGTGTATTTGCCTTTCAGAATGCCGATGGTCGCCTCCCGTCGGTCCAGTACGATGAGGCCGAAGGTCTTCTTGTCTGCCAGCATCTCTTCCAGAGGTTCCAGGAGAAAAGAAGAATCGCAGTGGTATCGGTAAGTGACGATGGGATCAGGTGGCTCCAGAGCCACGCTGTACATCTCTGTCTTGTTGGCTCCGGCATCCACACTGCCGATGAATATTACTACGCCGTTGGCAGGTGGCTTGGGGATGAGCTTGAGCCGAGACATAGCCGACTCAAGGGAACCCTGCACTGAAAGTCTGGTGACACGAGATTTTATGTTGGCTGCCTGTCCGTACTCCTCACGCAGCTGGCTGGTGACATCATGGATCTGCTTATCGGGGGGGATATAGAGAGAAATCAGCTCCGTCCCTCGACCCGTCTTGCTTCTCAGGCCATCGAGAAGACGCTTAAATTCGTATTTTTCCTGTGCAGTGAACTCCATCGGGAATCTCCCAAAATCACTTACGGCCAAGGTATAAAAGGCTTCTTCACGACGAGTATTATCCACTATGAATAATAATCACAAAATCATATGTGTTCAAAAACTATATAAAGATATAAGTTCTCTTATAACTCATGAATCAATTGGTTGTTCTCCAAGAAATATATGCATCCCTTTCCAAAGGAGGTGATGGTCTACAAAAAATCGATAGTAGTGCCATCGAAGGAAGTAATCCTGAATTATTAAGCAAATTGGTGGAAAGCTCTCGGAAAGGCAGAATTGACGGAGATGTCTGCCTAGAACTTTCTCATAAGATCCAAGATGTATATGAGCTCAAACGGCTGGGCGATATATGCCGCAGGTCGGGGCAGCCTGATCTCGCCGTAAATACATACAATCGAGCGTTGTCTCTCTGCCGCGATCCTATTTTGCGGCCTGTGCTGCAGAGTAATCTGGGTCAGGCTTTCGTCCATCAGGGAAATTTAGCGAAAGCTGTTTTCTATTACCAGAAGGCAGCTGACAGCTTTTCCAGAGAGGGGGATCATGTCGGCCTTGCCCATGTATTGGGGAATTTGGGCTCGGCCTATAGGAAGTGCGGGGAATGGGACAAAGCCATTGAGCATAGCTATCGCAGCCTGAAGACATTTGAAGAGGCAGGCGATGATCTCGGCATCGCTCAGATGACGGGAAGCCTCGGCAGGATTTATGCTGATATGGGTGAGAAGGAGCTTGCCGCTCGATACTTCGAGAGAAGCCTATCCGACTTTCAGAGATTGGGCGATAAAAAGAGTTCTGCCTGGGTAATGGACCGGCTGGGAAGAATTGCCGACCAGAGAATGGACTGGGATAAGGCATTGTGCTACTTCAATTCCAGCCTATCTCTGTTCGCTCTGCAAGGAGAGAGTCTGAGCCAGGGAATTGTCTTATCCAACCTCGGACGCATCTATCTGCAGATGGGACAGGCAACAGCGGCTCGCGAACCGCTGGAGAGTGCTGTTCTGCTCATTCCTCGTCAAATGAAGCCCTTCTATCAGAATGCACTCTATTGCCTAGCGAAGGCCTACAGCTCCCTGGCAAGAAATAAGCTGCAAGAAGAACCGGACCTGCCAATCAGTTCCAAGCGAACAAATGAGGCCTCTATGCTATTCATCCAGGCAGCGAACCGCTATCATGAGCTGGCATCTACCCTGGGGGAAGGCCGGGATGAGATCAAAGTGGCAGAAGCAATTGCCAACAGTCAGTCCTATTTAGCTAAATCCAGCGGACCCGTTCAGGGCGAGGAGGCTTTATTGCATCTGGAGAAGGCCCAGGAATTTCTGGACAGTGCAGCTGCAAATGCCAATTGCGGCAATAAAGCCGGAATACTGGACACGCAAAGAATTATCGCCGGCATGATGGAGGTCCATCGCATTGGGCTTTTGGCCGATCAGCCCCTGATTCAGGCTCGCGCCCTGAACAATGCCCTGGAATATCTCATTGGTGCAGTCCAGGTGTGTCCTTCTGAAGAAGCTGGCGATTATCTTTACCAGGCCCTGAAGAATATCAATGCCAGCCTGGATTTAGAGAGACTGGGTAGGGATCCCACAGAAAAGATGCAGGTAGCAGCTAATGCTTTGCGCCATGCAGAAAAGCATTATTGCTCCGCGGAAATCATTGGGAGAGAAAGCAGCGCAAATAGGATTGTAATGGCAGCAGAAATTTTGGAGGGGCTGTCCGCAAATGGGGACCGTGCTTGTCAAGAGGCCTTGCTTCTTATTGCCACTGTCATGGCGGGCAATTCGCTAAGTAAAATCGATGATAATAATAGCATATTGACCTGGGATGAGTCCTTGCATCTTTTGCCCAAGAACGAAAAGGAAGAATTTGCAGTCAATATCAAGATAAACGATCTGCAGAGGTATGAGGCACGGGAACTGGTCTTGGCGGATGCAAGCATGGTCCCACAGAAAACTGAGATCGCCTGCAAGAATTATGGCCAGCTTCTCATGCCTCCCATTAGACAGCAATTGTGCGCCAACAATGAGATGCTCGTGCAACCAGAGGATGTGATGCGAAAGTCGCAGGAGGAGGCATCCATGGATGCGGCAGAAGAGAGATATGAAGAGATAAAGGACGACGGGAATAATGAGCCTGGAGAATTTTGCGAAGCTGCCAAAGAACCAGAAATTGAGAAGGAGTCTTCGAAAAGCCCCTTCTGTCTCTCGAATGCAGTATTCCTTCTCAAGGTTATGACGTTTCTCTTGGTTATGCTCCTGGCAATTGAGGCAATAATATACTTGATATAGGCTGAAATAGAATTTCTGCCTGGCAGATATGAAGAGAAAGCAGCTTGAGATGATGCTGGAGCGACTGGATGGCTTTAGCAGCCCCTCTTTTCAAAGGGAGCAGTATGCTACGCCCGCTTCGGTCGCGGCAGAGATGCTTTTCCTGGCAGGAATGCGCGGAGAGCTTGGCAACGTATGTGATCTGGGCTGCGGTACGGGAGTGCTGGCCATAGGCGCGGCTCTGCTGGGCGCGAGGGCCGTTGGCGTGGAGATTGATAGCGAGGCTTTGGCCATAGCCAGGAGAAATGCAAAAAAATTAAACGTGGATGTGGACTTCATCCGCGCCGATGTGAGACAATTGGCCCTTAAGGGCATCGATACAGTGGTCATGAACCCGCCATTTGGAGCCCAGAAAGCGAGCTTGGGGGACCGTGCCTTTCTTTGCAGGGCCCGGAAGATCGCCAAGACGATTTACTCTTTGCATAATCAGGGAAGCGAAGGTTTTGTGAGAAGCTTTATGAAACCCTGCAAGGTGCAGGAGATTTATCGCATTCCCTTTCCCTTGAAGAGATGCTTTGACTTTCATAGCCAAGATGTCAAGGTCGTTGGGGTTGAGCTATATAGAATAACATGCTAGAGATTCGAGACATAGGTTTGAGATGTCAATGCAAGTGATGCTAGACTATAGATACTAGAGGATTCATTGGAGAATTATGATGGACGGTAGCTTTGTACTTCCTGGAGATGTGGTGGGATCGACCGAGGAGTTTGTTCCCGGAGACTGCACCTATGCTCGATCAGGAACGATTTTTGCATCAACAGCGGGCCTGGTCAAGATTGATTCGAGAGCCAGAACCGCGAGTGTCATACCCAAGACAAACGCACCGGTAAAGCTTGCTCAAGGTGATATCGTGGTGGGAGAGGTAGTGGATCTCAAGGACAGCCTGGTCATAGTCTCGCTGGCATTCAAGAAAGGGCATGAGGACAGACCGATCTCTGACGAGGAGGCGACCATTCACATATCCAATGTGAGGAACTCCTATGTTAAAGACCTGCGTCACCTTTTCTCGATTCGCGATATTCTCAAGGCCAAGATCATTGATGATCGGCAGATGAGGCTTACCACGGGCGATGAGGACCTGGGTGTCATAAAGGCTTACTGCAATCGTTGTCTTGCAGGCTTGGTCAAGAAGGAAAACAAATTGGTCTGCCCCAATTGTGCCAATACCGAGACGCGCAAAATGAGTTCAGCTTATGGTCTGGGAGTGGTATGATGAATTTGAAGATCATTAAGAAAACGGAGAACCAGGCAATTATCGAGTTTGTAGGGGAAGGGCATACTATCTTGAATCTGCTGCGAACAGAACTATTGGCTGACGAAAGGGTGCTGATGGCAACCTATGACACCAAATTTCCCATCATGGATAACCCGGTCTTCCATCTCACAACGTCAGGTGTGGACCCTATCATTGTTCTGAGAGAGGCTACAGGGCGCATTATCGGCCAATGCGAGGAGTTTTCCAAGCAATATTCAGAGGCTGTATAGGTAACGGCAAAGCAGTCATTTTGGCCTGAAATGCATTTTTTCCCAACTGCATTTTTTGATATCGCTATTTGTTTCATGGCAAAGGCCTGTCTGACAAATAAGAAATTGCGGATTCATCTATTTATTCTGATTTTTCAGAAAAGCTTAAATTCTAGGGGGAATCTTCAATATCCGTAATTGCATGGGGTATAAAGTGACCACTAAACGCGAGTGCGAAACTGATTCCTGCTGCTGCTCAAATGAGATAAGCAGTTGCAGCGTAGAGTCGATTGTAAGCATTGATGAGAGAGGGCAGATGGTGCTTCCAAAAGAGATTAGGGAGAGGGCAAAGATTAAGCCGGGAGATAAGCTGGCGTTGCTCAGCTTGGAGAAAGACGGCAAGATTTGTTGCCTATCTCTGATCAAGGTGGAAGAGCTGGAAGGCATGGTCAAGTCGCGGCTGGGACCGGTAATAAACGAGGCTTTTAAGGAATAGGCGGGCAGAAGATATGATGGAAGATGCGAATGATCAAGAGCTGAAGAATGCGGTAAAAAAGGGCTACTCGCGTGTGGCAAAGAATGCCTCATCGTGTTGCTCATCCGGATGCTGCGGATCGGCCAAGCCGCAGCGTATCAGCGAAAAGATCGGCTACACAAAAGAGCAGATAGAGAGCGCGCCATCTGGATCGAACCTGGGTCTTGGCTGCGGAAATCCTATTGCCTTTGCCTCCCTAAAAGAGGGTGAAACTGTCCTTGACCTTGGGTCTGGTGCCGGTTTTGATTGCTTTTTGGCATCGAAGATCGTTGGGCCGGAGGGAAGAGTCATCGGTGTCGATATGACGGATGAGATGGTGGCGCGGGCAAAGGCTAATGCGAATAATGGTGGCTACAGCAATGTGGAGTTTCGGCTCGGTGAGATTGAGGCATTGCCGGTCGAGGATAACACTGTCGATGTCATCATCTCCAACTGCGTCATCAATCTGGTGCCGGATAAGAAGAAGGCCTTCCAGGAGGCATTCAGGGTGCTGAAGCCCGGCGGCAGACTGATGGTCTCGGATATCGTCCTTTTAAAAGGGCTACCACAGTTCGTCAAGCAGTCGATCAAGGCTTATGTGGGATGCGTCGCGGGAGCTTTGCAGAAGGATAAGTATCTGGATGCCATAAAATCCGCGGGATTCAAAGATGTCTGTGTAATGCAGGAGTCAGTCTTTCCTCTGGACTGCATGACCAATGATCCCACCGGTCAGGCGATTCTAAAGAGCCTGGACGGATCTGTTGAAGATATAAAGTGCGTTGAGGACTGCATATCCAGTGTAAAGGTCAGTGGCTTTAAGCCTATATGAAGGATTTCATTGATGATCGAGATAGACGGCTCATTTGGAGAAGGCGGCGGCCAGATCGTGCGCACAGCAGTGGCCCTTTCAGCAGTGACGGGAGAGCCGGTGCGCATAACCAGGATCCGGCAGGGCCGGCCAAAACCAGGGCTTGCGGCACAGCATGCCCAGGCTTTGAGGGCATTGGCGGAAATTTGCGATGCAAGGACATCGGGAGCCACGCCGGGATCTTCAGAGATCATCTTCACACCGGGTAAGATTCTGGGTGGAAGACGCAGGGTGGAGATTGGAACTGCCGGAAGCGTGACATTACTCATGCAGTGCCTTCTCCCTGCTCTCCTCTGTGCCGATCGGCCTTCATCTCTGCAAATTCAAGGAGGCACGGATGTGCAATGGTCTCCTGCGGTTGACTATTTTAGAAATGTATTTTTATCGGCTCTATCCTCTTTCGGGGCTAAGGTGAGCCTTGAGATCTTGCAGAGAGGATACTATCCGCGGGGGCAAGGTGAGGTGCTCTTGGAAGTAGAGCCGGCAAGGCTGCTGGCTTCTCACCTGGAAAGTTTGGATTGCGGCGGTCTGACTATTCAGAATATGCGGAGAACGCAAAGTGGGGTGCAGGGAGTGTCTCACTGCTCCAACCTGCCCGAGCACGTGGCTGCCAGGCAGGCCGAATCTGCTGAGAAGGCGCTGGCGCAGGCGGGCTTTTCTGCTCAAATACATTGTGAGGCTTTGCGCCTGCCATCTCTTGGAAGCGGCATCACACTCTGGTCCGGCTACAAGGGAGCAAATTCTCTTGGCGAGAGGGGCGTTCCGGCAGAAAAAGTGGGCCGAAGAGCGGCAGAGGATCTGATCTTAGAGCTAAAATCTCCTGGCGCAGTGGACGCGCATCTGGCCGACCAGCTCATTCCCTATCTGGCCCTAGCCGGGGGAAGCTTCACCGTGCGAGAGATCTCCTTGCACGCCAGGACCAACATCTGGACGGCCGCGCATTTCCTTGATCGGAGAATTGAGATCAAAGAGGAGAAGGGGCTCTTTAGGATTGAGGGTTTTCTGCAAGATTAAAAACAATTTGATGTCCGATTTGTTGACCTCTGCCTCTTTCTCAATGAAAGGTTTCTTTGATGATCTGCTGGGCTCTCCTTTGTGAGACCTTGACATCCTGTGCAATCTCTTTTGTGGCTACTTGATAGGCGAAATAATTTCAGGACTCCACAGACATGCTAACCTAATATTTATATCAGTTGAGCGCGACGTGAAAGTAATCATGGCAAAGGGCTTTTGCATAATTGCAGATCAGTAAAGCTCTGCTAAGAGCTTGATATCTAAAAAGCAGGTGCAAGAAATACATGACTGAAGGAGAAAGCGTCAGGCTGAAGGTTTCCGAGGCAAATCAGGGCGATGTAGGAAAAGGCATAGTTCGGATTGGCGAGGATTTCCTGGAGAAAATAGGCGCACGTCCCTTAGATGTAGTGGAGCTGTTAGGTTCAAGATCGACTGCCGCTTTGGCTGTCAGTGCCTATTCCCAGGATCTTGGGATAGACATGATCCGGATGGACGGCCTGATCAGATCCAACGCCGGAACGAGTATAGGCCAGTTTGTTGAGGTCAAGAAGGCGGTCTGGAATGAGGCCAAGCATGTAACATTGGCTCCTGTAACGCAAGGGATGCAGATCTTTGCTCCTGGGGACGTCCTCACAAAGGTCTTCAATGGCCGGCCGCTGACAAAAGGAGATATCATCTCCACAACCAGCGTCCGAAAGCCGCCCACAGACTCCATGGGCCGGGAGACCATGTTCGAGGAGATATTCCGCGGCTTTTTAGGGGCTCAAGCCTTTGGTCTGGGCGAGATCAAGCTGAGAGTGATATCCACGAGCCCAGGCGGAATTGTCAAGATCACGGAAGGAACCGACATTGAGCTCTTGCCTCAGGCTGTAGAGACGCCGCAGCGCTCTGTGCCCTCGGTAGTCTATGAAGACGTTGGCGGCTTGAAGCCGGTAATAACCAAGGTCAGGGAGATGATTGAGCTTCCCCTCAAACATCCTGAGCTCTTTGACCGCCTGGGGATTGATCCGCCCAAAGGCGTTCTCCTGCATGGGCCGCCCGGCACAGGAAAGACAATGCTTGCCAAAGCCGTGGCCAATGAGAGTGACGCTTATTTCATAAGCATCAACGGCCCTGAGATAATGTCCAAGTACTATGGTGAGAGCGAGAAGGCGCTGCGAGATCTGTTCGAAGAGGCGGAAAAGAACACCCCCGCCATAATCTTCCTAGACGAGCTGGACTCCATTGCACCCAAGCGCGGTGACGTTACCGGCGAGGTGGAAAGGCGCGTTGTGGCTCAGCTCTTATCGCTCATGGACGGGCTGAAGGAGAGAAAGAACGTAATAGTAATTGGCTCTACCAATCGGCCCGAGGCGCTGGATATGGCCCTTCGCCGTCCTGGCAGGTTCGACCGGGAGATTGAGCTCGGAGTTCCTGATATGGAAGGGCGCATGGAGATCTTCCAGATTCACACCCGCGGCATGCCCTTGCACGAGGATGTGGTCCTGGAGGACTTTGCCAAGAGAACCTACGGCTTCGTGGGTGCGGATATCTCCGCTGTGGGCCGGGAAGCGGCCATGAATGCTCTGCGCCGCATCCTTCCTGAGATTGATCTGGAAGAGACCACCATTCCCAAAGAGATACTGGACCGGCTCATTGTGCAGAAGGACGACTTTGAGGCAGCCATGCGAGAGGTCTCTCCTTCCGCCATGCGGGAGATTCTAGTTGAAGTTCCCAATGTCAGTTGGGAGGACATTGGCGGCCTGGAGGATGTCAAGCAGCTTCTTGTGGAGGCTGTGGAGTGGCCGCTACGAAACGCAGAGAGTTTCCGCCGCCTGGGGATAGAGGCACCGAAGGGAATTTTGCTCTACGGGCCGCCGGGCACCGGCAAGACTATGCTTGCCAAGGCTGTGGCCAATGAGAGCGAAGCCAACTTCATCACCGTCAAAGGATCTGCGCTTCTCTCCAAGTGGTACGGGGAGAGCGAGAAGAGGGTGGAAGAGATCTTCAGAAAAGCAAGGCAAGTGGCGCCGTCCATTATCTTCCTGGATGAACTGGATGCGCTGGTGCCCATGCGTGGCGGCGGAGGTGCAGGAGAGCCTCATGTCACGGAGCGCGTTGTAAACCAGCTCTTAAGTGAGATGGACGGCCTGGAGGAGCTAAGAGGAGTAGTGGTAATAGGAGCCACCAACCGACCGGATATCATCGATCCGGCGCTATTGCGGCCAGGACGCTTTGATGAGCTGATTTTAGCCCCTGTGCCGGACAAGGAGTCTCGCAGCAAGATCTTCCAGGTGCATCTGAATAAAGCGCCTCTGTCTGAAGATATCAAAATTGACGAGCTGATCGATCTCACGGACCAGTACACAGGAGCCGATATCGCCGCGGTAGTGCGCAAAGCCGGGCGCCTGGCTCTGCGAGAGGATATGGCGGCAGAGAAGATCGGCCAGAAGCATTTCCTGGCAGCTTTGCAGGAGATCGGGCCCTCGGTCACTGCCGATACCATGAAGTACTATTCCAAGATAGGAAAGGAGCTACGCAAGAAAGCCTCCCGAGAGGTGGAGCGCGGGGAGATGTACGCCTGAGGGCGCACAAATCTCCGGCAATTAATTTATTTTTTTGAGATACATTTTTATTGAGCATTGAATAAGTGCAAATCCATGACGCCTGAAGAGGAAGCACGCCAGAAGATCGATGAACTTCTGACACAGGCAGGATGGATGATCCAGGACTATCATGATCTGAACCTGGGGGCAGCTCTTGGCGTCGTGGTCCGTGAATTTCCACTGAAATCTGGCTATGCGGATTATCTTCTATTTATCGATCGTCTGGCAGTGGGAGCCATTGAGGCAAAGCCCGAAGGCACCACTTTGATCGGCGTGGAGGAGCAGACTGGTGGCTACCTTTGCGGGCTTCCTGAGGAGATTCCACACATAGACTATCCACTTCCGTTCGGATACGAGAGCACAGGCAGTGAGACCTTCTTCGTAGATATGAGAGACCCAAATCCCCGCTCCCGCCGGGCCTTTGCTTTTCACAAGCCGCAAACACTGAAAGGTTGGCTGGATCAGGGAGATACGCTGAGAGCAAGGCTTATGCAATTGCCCGCTCTGGCAAGGGGAAACCTGAGAGATTGCCAATCGGAGGCCATAGCCAACCTGGAGCAGTCCTTTGCAAATGCCAAGCAGAGAAGCCTCATCCAGATGGCAACAGGAAGCGGTAAGACCTTTGCTGCCGTGAGCTTCATCTATCGGCTGATCAAATTCGGCAACGCCAGGCGGGTGCTTTTCCTGGTGGACAGAAGAACGCTGGGCGAGCAGGCTCTGACTGAGTTCAAGCAGTACGTAACTCCGGACGACGGCCGCAAGTTCACCGAGCTATACAATGTGCAGCATCTCACCTCCAATACCCTGGACCCGGTTTGCAGGGTTTGTATTACTACTATTCAGAGGCTTTACTCCATGCTTCGGGGCGATGCAGAGCTTGATACTGAGATCGAGGAGCAGTCGCTCTTTGATGTACCGCCCATTGAAGGTCAGCCGCTGGATATCGCTTATAATCCACAGATTCCTGTAGAGACCTTCGATTTTGTGATCACGGATGAGTGTCACAGATCCATCTACAACCTCTGGCGGCAGGTGCTGGAGTACTTTGACGCCTTCCTGGTGGGAATGACGGCCACGCCCTCCAAACAGACCCTTGGCTTCTTCAATCAGAATCTTGTGATGGAGTACAACCACGAAAGAGCTGTGGCCGACGGGGTTAACGTGGGCTACGAGGTTTACAGGATCAAGACCGCGATCTCCGAGAAAGGCAGCAAGGTCGAGGCAGGCTACTACATCGACATCCGGGACAAGCTGACAAGAGAGAAGCGCTGGGAGATGCTGGACGAGGATCTGGAATACTCGCCTCGCCAGCTTGACAGAAATGTGGTGGCCACCGACCAGATCAGAACAGTCATCCGGACCTTCAAGGAGAAGCTGCCTGAGATCTTTCCGGAAAGAGCCGTCGTTCCCAAGACTCTCATCTTTGCCAAGGACGATTCTCATGCCGAGGATATCGTCAGGATAGTGCGAGAGGAATTTTGCAAGGGAAACGATTTCTGCAAGAAGATAACTTACAGAACTCAAGAGAAAGCCAGCACCTTGATCGCCAATTTTAGAAACTCGCCCAATCCGAGGATTGCGGTAACTGTGGACATGATCTCCACGGGGACGGACATCAAGCCCCTGGAGTGTCTGATCTTCATGAGGGATGTCAAGAGCCAGGTCTACTTCGAGCAGATGAAGGGACGGGGAACGAGGACAATTTCGCCCACCGATTTGGAATCTGTAACGCCTGGGGCTTTGTACAAGACCCATTTTGTGATCGTGGATGCCGTGGGGGTGTGCGAAAGGGACAAGACCGATACCAGGCCGCTGGAGCAAAAGAAGAGCGTGTCATTCGAGAAGCTGGTAAAATCGGTGGCCCTGGGAGTACGAAGCGAGAAGACCATGACAACGCTTGCGGGAAGGCTTGCAAGGCTTGATCGGGAGCTATCCGAGAAGGATAGATCTCTGCTGAAGAAAGCAGCAGGAGACCTTTCCATGAAGCAGATTATGAATGATCTTCTGGATGCCGCAGATCCAGACAAGCAGCAGGCAAAGGCCAGGGAGATCTTTCAGACTGAGAAGCCAAGCGAGGTGCAGGTCAAGTCGGCTGGCAAGGAGCTGGCCAAGGCGGCATGTCTTCCTTTTGACAATCCCAAATTCAGGAATGCGCTGATCGATATCAAGAAGAGAAATGAGCAGATCATTGACGAGCTGAGCAAAGACGTGGTGCTCTTTGCGGGCGGCGATGCCGCAGCGATGGAGAGAGCCCACCGGATCACGGACAGCTTCAGGAACTTCATCGAGGAGAACAAAGACGAGCTGACTGCGCTGCAGATAATCTACGCCAAGCCCTACGGTAAGCGACGCCTTACCTACCAAGAGATCAAGCAACTGGCAGAGGCCATTGAAAAGCCGCCCTACCAGCTCACGACAGAACTTGTCTGGCGGTCTTACGAGCATCTGGAGAAGTCGAAGGTCAAAGGAGCAGGGCCGCAAAAGCTGCTTACCAATATCATCTCTCTGGTGCGCTTTGCCCTGGGAGAGAGCCAAATCCTTCAGCCTTTCACGGTGACCGTAGATGAGCGCTTCGCAGCCTGGCTGGCTGAGCAGGAGCAGACGGGGCAGGTTTTCACAGAGGAGCAGAAGGAATGGCTGGAGATGATCAAGGAGCACATTGCCACAAGCCTTCTAATCGAGATGGACGACCTGGAATTGGCACCCTTCTTCGAGCGGGGCGGGCCGGTGAAGGCTTATCGGGTCTTCGGGCCGGGCTTGGGCGGGATGCTGGAGGAGCTAAGCGAGGCGCTGGCGGGGTAAGGATAATCGTAATTTTTCCATATTCCTAAGCGCCGCGCAAAAAATTACCCAGGTCGTCTTTATCGTTCTTCTTTGTTATTCTCCAGCCTATATCCTTGTCTCCGAATTTTGCTTTTAATATTCTTATGCTTCCTGGGTCCAGCTTGATAGGGGAAGCGATTCCGATCAGGATATAGGCCTTCCATTTTATGTTTCCAGATCTTTCAGAGCATCCTTCTATAGCTTCGAATGTTTCGAGTATCTGCTCCAATGCATCATCTATTTTCTTGCCCTTTAGTTCTACGAAGCAGAGTGCATCTTCATGATTTTCCCTTTTGAGATAATAGACTACTAGATCACAGATTCGTCCATGCATGCCCAGTGACTCGCGCAAAGTGCTTTTTGGATTGGATTTTTCATCTATTACGAAGAACTTTACCGATTCTCCTTTTTGCGGCCTAACGTTAACGGTGATGCCGTTATCAGTAAAGGTAGTTCTAGGGATAAAGCAAGGACTCAGGATATCGAGCAGCATTTTAGGGCGTCCTCTAGATCTCCAGTCGAAGTTGCATTATCCGATCGGATACCTCGCCAAAGGTTTCCCAATCGATGAATCCATCCTTATTCATGATGTCCCTGGCAGAGCCATTTTCGAAGAGATAAACAGAGACATCATCTTTGGAAATAAAAGCGTCCACTGTCCCAAGGAAAAACTTGTCCTTAATGTTTTCTGGATTTTCTTGCTCGGATGCTCTCATCAGATTAATGAGATGATCAACCAAATATGGGCTATGAGTGGTAATGATTATGTTGAGGCCCGCATTTACGAGCATTGAGATGAATTCAATAAGCTTGGCCTGAGCCTCCGGGTGTAAATTCATTTCCGGTTCATCTATTACCAGAAGGTCGCTGTACAACGCAATGTAATGCAAATACAGAACAAGAGGTGATAGCTCCTTTACCATCGACGAGACGAGGAGCACATCAAGATCTATCTTCTTATTAGATATTGGTCTGAAGACGAGTTCTCGTACCAAGTCCGGCTCAGGGCTCGAAAAATCAAGGCTGCCTCCTAGAATCTTTTGCTGGAGGAGTTCTGCCAATTCTAGATAGTCAAAAATGTTAAAATCAATTTTTGCCTGGCTTAGACGATCATTATGACGACCAACATTTTGAGCTTTATCAAAAATTTCAATCAAATTCTCAATTGGATATGGCATAGAAATGGCAGAATCTTTAGACTTGATCAACCGAGTTATTGCAGTGCGTTCAGGCGGGAAGAAATATACTGACTGATAAAGCGCAATATGAAAAAACATAAAGACATACCCAGCAACGAAATCCCTTATCGTTCGAAGGGGCAGCTTATCTTTAAGTTTCCCTGTAGTATAAAAATAAATCTTAGAATCATCTTTTTCTTTGACAGCGTTTAACAATGCATCTCCTTTTTCATCAACAGATAATTTTTCATCTAAAGGTATTAATTGAATTCGATGCAGGACATCCTTATGAACATCATGCAAATCCATTTGCACTTCCATATCATCAAATATTGATTGCCCTGCATCCATAAAATTTCTCATCCATTTAGAGGCTAATTTTGATATATTATTTATATAATTATCATAATTTTCATCAAAAAACTGGAGCAAATCTATCTTCGTATTCCCTTCCTTAAGGAGTTGATCAATAGCATTCTCTAATGCAGGATAAGAATAATCGGGGGTTGCTACCGCGTAGTATTTTTTGTATTCGAACCAGCCATAATATCCTAAAATGGCGGCGATTGTGTAGGCAGTCCATGTCTTACCTGTATTGTTCGGCCCTACGAAGACAGTCAAGGGCTTCAGCTCAATCTCAGCTTCGCGGACCGCACCGAAATTCTTGATTTTTACCTTCATTTGCTGCGCTCCATTTCTCGTTATTGCCAAGCATCTCTCATCTTTGCAGGATCATTTACTACTGTGCTGCTAATAGTATCTTAATTTAATCCCTAAAATGACATGCATTAAGAGTTGATGTTACTGATGATTGCTGATTCTTCCCTATTTCATTCGCCTCGCAGTTTGCAGCCACAACGTTTTTAGGACAAACATGCAATTGCAGATGACCACGACAACATTTATGTTAGTAATTCATGCCGGAAATATCTGAGCAGTAATGTCTGAGTTTGAAGGGAAGCGGCGGCAGCATGGATACGGAAGAGCTACAGCATATCCTCGAAGAAGGCGAAGGCCAGGAGATCGAGTTCAAGGAGTCCCTGGCGAGCCTCGACAAAGAGCTGGTAGCTTTTGCCAACGCCTCAGGCGGCAGGATATTTGTGGGCATCACCGATGGCCGGAAGATCAAGGGAGCGAAGATCTCCAACCGACTCAAGTCTCAGGTCCAGGACGCTGCAAGTAACTGTGATCCAAAAGTGGAAATCGAGCTTTTGAGCTTCGAGGACATTCTCATAATAGTAGCAAAAGAGGGAAATGACCAACCCTACAAATGCGGCTCCGGGTTTTATCGGCGGGTGGGCCCCAACTCGCAAAAGCTTAGTCGCAATGAAATCATCGAATTTCTCAAGGACGAGGAGAAGATCAGGTTTGATGAGCTGAGAAATTCTCAGTTCGTTTATGATCATTGAATTTATCGGTGCACCCAAAACCGGACGGTATATTCTGACCGAAAAAGGAAATAAGCTGATATCCGAATTAAGAAACCAAGATTCCCCAGGAAAAGTAAGCGCCGCATCAGAATGTCCTCGTGGAAAATTGCACA
>JBFYLJ010000161.1:0-3993 GCA_041305465.1 Methanothrix sp. | reverse complement strand
CGACAATGTGGCCTAACACCGGAACGGCTAACCGAGCTCGTGCGACCTTGTAAATGGCATAGGCCAGGAATGCGCCCAAAATCAGCGAAGGCAGGATGATGGCCAGGGCCATAGACCTCTGATAGTCTCCCGGCACATACCACTGAGGAAAGCTGGTCGGGATAAGAAGAATGCTGCCCACGACCACGCATATCAGCCCGGCTGCAGCCAAAACCCCAAAGGAATGGCTGTGCAGCTCTGCCAGGATCAGGCCCAGGCCAAGCAGCAGCAGAAAAACAGCACCTGCATTAACACTATAGCCCATTCCGATCAGCCCCAAAGCCAGGGCTGCCACGCCCAGGGCTTCCGACCCTATACCTGGGCTTGACAGGCCGAAGACAAGGGCATAAAGGCCAACCAGCATGAGCAGTCCGGCCAGCGTCGGATCGGAGAGCAGCCTTAAGAGCTGCAAGTTTATGGGCGGGGAAAAGTGCTGCATAGCAACGGCCGACGTGAGCAGGGTGGTATTCTTGATACGACTGCCGTTAATCATAGTCGCCAGGATCTCGGGAGAAGCTGCGATATACTCGATCACTCCATAATTCCTGGCCTCATCAGCATTGAGGTTGAGATTGGAGACCACAAACTCTCTGGCTGCGGTCGTGTTTCGTCCGTGGGCTCTTGCTTTCTCCTCGATCAGGGCCACGATGGCATTCGTGGTCTTGCTGTCGTTGATGGGCTCGGCTTCGCCCAATGCCGAGAGGCGTACCGGCTGGGCTGAGCCTATGATGGCATGCGGCGCCATTGCCGCCACATCTGAGCCTATCAGGATTAGCGTTCCAGCCGACCAGGCGACTGCACCCGCGGGATGGACGTACGCGATCACCGGTATCCTTGTCTCTTCCATCAGCCGGAGTATTTCGTAGGTCTCAGTCAGGCCGCCGCCCGGCGTGTCCAATAGAAGCATAACAGCCTGAAAGCCTCCCGCTTCTGCCTCCAGCAAGGCCGCAGCAACAATGTCATCGCTGGCCGGCGTGATCGGGCCCTGCAACTCTACAGCTAAAACTGGTTCGGGAAGGGCACAGGCAATGGGAAGCGCTGGCAATAAAAGCAGCAGGAGCAATATAAGAAAGAGAATAGCTACCCTCTGCGTCCTGATAGGAGATATCCGGCCCTTTCTCCTCGCAAGTTCCGGGCAGGACCGGATCTCCTCCATTTTTTATCTCCTGGTTCTTGCTGCCTCGTTCATCGCTTCTTTCAATGCGTCTTTCTTAGCCTCGTCTTTTCGGGATGCCTCCCTCTCGGAAAGCTCTCGGTTTAAGGCTGCCGTAAGGCCTACCATGGGACCTGTCCCGGCGTCCCCACTGGGTGTGACCACAATGAGCGTTTTCTCCCTGGCGATATCGACCAATGTCTGCAGCTCTCGCAGCTTGAGTGCAGCAGGCACCTCTTCATAAAGCCGGGCAGCATCTGTCATGGTCTTGGAGGCCTGGAATTCGCCGTCTGCCAGGATTATGCGCGACCTCTTTTCCCTTTCCGATTCAGCTTGCTTGGCAATCGCTCTTCTCATGGACTCGGGCAGAGACACGTCTCTTAACGTGACCGCGGTAACTTTGATCCCCCAGGGATCAGTATGCTGGTCCAAGATTGATTGCAGTTTCTTGTTCAATTCGTCGCGCTTGGATAGCAGATCGTCCAGTTCAATCTGTCCCAGAACATCCCGCAGGGTAGTCTGTGCCAGCAAGGAGGTGGCAAGCTTGTAATTTTCCACCTGTATGATGGCCAGAGACGGGTCTATAACCCGGTAGTAAATTACTGCATCCACCTCAACGCTCACGTTGTCCTTGGTAATGACCACCTGCTTGGCCACATCGATGGTAAAGACCCTCAGGTCAAGCAGCATGACGCGATCGATGATGGGAATAATGAAGAATATGCCTGGCCCCTTCACTCCGGAGAAGCGCCCCAAACGAAATATAACCACTCGTTCGTACTCACGGACTATCTTTATCGCCTGTGATAAGATAATGAACGCTACCAGAAGGGCTATTGGAGTAGATAGACCAATTTCCGCCAAATAAACACCAGTATATTAATTGTGCTCTTGTCTTAAATAGGTACCCCAATGGATAACCGAATAAAATAGTAAAGTCAGGTCCAAGAATAGGGCCCGGGAAAAAACTGGGGTCTATTTCTTGAACTCGGTATAACCGCACTTGCCGCAGCTTTGCCTATCAGCGTGGCCCGCCAGAAATACGCCGTTTCCGCATCTGGGACAGACAGCTCTCTTGGACTTGATGGTGTCCCCGGATACCTCGTAGAATCTGGATGCACCCATAACCGCGCCCTTCTTGGCACCCTTTTTGGCAGCCATCTAGCTAGGCCTCCGTCTTGGCTTCTTGTGGCTTGGTGAATGTATTGCGCGTAATTATATGGGCTCTCTCTATTTCTTTGGCCCTCTCTGCCGTCTCGTAGATCTTGGCATATCCGATTGTCTCGCGTTTTCCAAACTCAGTCTTCAGGTTGTCCACATAGACCAAGCCGACCTTAGAGTTTTGAGTTGCCGCCAGCCTCTCCACAACGCTCTTTCGAGAAGGCGTCGCTTCATCGTGAATAACCTTGAAAACAAGCTCCCGCCGGTTCAAGATGGTGTTGTTCTTTTCTTCTATTACTTGAATATCCAACTTCATTCCTCCATAATCATTTGTTTCATGAATTTTTCGATATGTAGCTTCCTTTCCGCAGTAACATCAACCAGAACGCTTCCCTCATCGGGCTGGCCGTAGACAACCACGGAGCCCGTCGGCGCATAAAGAATGGCAGGAAGCGTTGCCAGATCTTCTTCGCCCTCTACTATGATCTTCACATGCTCAGTGCCATGCAGAGATTTCGAGATCAGGTCTATAAGATCTTTGCTGATAGTCGCAGCCGGATTTTTTACTCTTACTGTTCTATAGCTCTCATGACCCAGCATCTCTATAACATGATCAGAAACCGGCATCCTTTTAGTCTTATTGTCCACGACTAACAGATCCGGCACGACTGATGCCTTCAAGAGATAGAAGGCAGTCATATCTCCTATGGCAATAACCTTCTTGGCAGAAAGGAGCTCCTTTTCCATGGCCTTTACGCACTCTTGGCCGTTTCCTCTGTATAGCCTGCCTAGTGGCTTCTTCAGAGAAGTGCGCAGTTCATCTGGGAGAAGGAGTAGATGCAATTTCAACGCACCTTCAGAGCATATCTGCCGGGAAGGGTAATCTCCAGCTTTTGCGCGAGGATCGAATCCTTAGGATCGATGATCACGACATATCCGCTCCAGTCCTTGCTGAGCGAGGCTGAATTACATATGGGACAGACCTGCCCCTCTATTATTCTGCGACATTCTCTGCATGCCTGCTCTGTCATTTCGCCTCTGCCTCACTAGTCTCTTCTGCACCGGTATTGCCCTCCAGCCACTCCAGCCTTCCCAGGCCCGTCTGCCTCATGGTGAGTCCAATCTTGCTCTCACGAGGCTCTTTCTCATTCAGGCTTACGGCAATAACCCTGGCTCGAACCTTATCTCCTTCACCTAAGGATTTGCTCGACTCTTTGCTGACCAGCCGCGCGTTCTTTTCATCATAAGATATATACTCATTGGTGATCTGGCTCACATGCAGAAGGCCATCGAATGGTCCTAAAGAGAGAAAAGCTCCGAATTTGACTATTTCCACAACCTCGCCTTCGATGATCTCCTGCATCTCGGGCTTGAAGACGAGGGCATCGAAATTGACTTCATAGTAAATAGACCCATCCCCAGCCAGGATGTGACCTTCTCCAATGTCATCTGCTCCGAGCACGGCCACGATGGTTCCCAGTGACTTATCGACGACTGCCTCATATTTTTCGCGCAGTGACTTTTCCACTGCCGCTTCGAGGGGATCACCCAGATGATCCGGTTCTATCTTGGCCACACCCTTAAGCTTCATCATCTTATACATCTAGTACTCCTTCTTCGACGCCTCTAGATATTGCCCC
>JBFYLJ010000160.1:0-10200 GCA_041305465.1 Methanothrix sp. | reverse complement strand
TTCTCCGTGGCCGCCTTGGCCATCATCGAGCCAGGTGACTCGGAGATAATGGCACTGCAGCGCGAGATCCGAGGTGTTGAGGCATGAGTGAGTTTAAGCTCACCACCGAAGGAATCAGATACATTGCTTTGTTCGAGAGCCTGACAGGCGGCATGGCCAGAGATTGCGTCGTGGATACGGAGAACGAACGCATCATTTTTGTCATAAAGAAAGGAGATATGGGCGCTGCCATAGGCCGAAAGGGCTCAAACATCAACCGGGTCAAAAAATCGGTAGGAAAGCAGATAGAGATCGTCGAGTACAGCGACGATGTTAAGGAATTTTTGGAGAACCTCTTCCAGCCAGCGGCCATAAAGAATGTTATGGTCGTGGACAAGAACAATAAGCGATTGGCTTATGTAGAGGTAGCAAATAAGGATAAAGGCATTGCCATCGGCAGAGATGGCCGAAACATATTAAAAGCCAAGATGCTTGCGCAGAGGCATCATGGCGTTGATGATATCATAATTCAATAACGAATTGTTGCGATTTACTCAAGGTGAAATAAATGGGAAATGGAATCTATGCCGCCAGGAAACTGGAGAGTGATAGGAAGGCGCTCCGGTGGAGCGATCCTAAGTATATCCGAAGGATGTCGGGAAGCAAGATGAAGGCTGACCCCCTGGGCGGAGCGCCCATGGGACGGGGAATAGTTCTCGAAAAGGTCGGAATTGAGGCTAAGCAGCCCAACTCAGCCATAAGAAAGGCGGTACGCATACAGCTCATCAAGAATGGCCGTCAGGTTACGGCTTTTGCTCCCGGGGATGGGGCCATCGGATTCATAGATGAGCATGACGAGGTCACTGTCGATCGTATCGGCGGTCGTCAGGGACGGTCCATGGGAGACATCCCTGGAGTCAGATTCAAGGTTATCGCTGTCAATAATGTCTCCTTACTGGAGCTTGTCCGAGGGAGAAAGGAAAAGCCTGTGAGGTGATTATTGTGAAGCTATTCGGCAAGTGGGATCCGGCAGAGGTCGAGGTTGCAGATCCAAGCGTAAAGGGCTATATGAACCTGGCATCCAAATCTGTCATGATTTCAGGCGGCAAGCATGCCAAGCAGCAATTCAAGAAGTCTGAGCAGCACATTGTGGAGCGCCTGGTAAATAAGATGATGAGGACGGAGAAGAGCACTGGCAAGAAGCTCAAGGCCTACGGCATAGTCGAGAGTGCGTTCGACATAGTTGCCAAGAAGACCAAGGAGAACCCGCTATCCGTTCTGGCCAAGGCCATAGCCAATGCAGGACCGAGAGAAGAGGTTGTCCGTCTCAAGTACGGCGGCATTACTGTGCCCAAAGCCGTGGATACATCTCCTCAGAGGCGTGTGGACACAGCCCTCATGTTCCTGACAAAGGGCGCACATGCTGCATCCTTTAAGAAAACCAAGAAGGCTGATGTCGCTCTGGCGGACGAGATCATATCCGCAGCCAACCGCGATGTCAAGAGCTACGCCATCAACCACAGGGACAGTGTGGAGCGCGTGGCCAAAGCGGCGAGATAAAGCCGTTTTCTATTTTTTTTTACACAAATTACAATTTTATTGCACATGCGGTGGATTACAGCGGGAGCTGTGACCAGCTTGTGTATCTCAGCTCCTTGGCCTTTGATAAGGCAGCTCTTGCTTCGGTTTAACTATCGAGCAATGTGAGCGTAACGCCTTTGTTTAAGTATGCATCAGCATATTGTGGATTAATCTCTATAGCTTTGCTAAAAGCCTGTAGAGCCTCCTCGTATTTTCCTTGTTTTGCTAGATACCTGCCTTTATGATTCCATGTGGTGTAATCTTGTGGATTAGTCTCAACGGATGTCTGCATCTTTGCCAATAGGATTTGCTCATTCAATTCATTCTTCAATTCTTCAAATGATGACTTCGAGTTGTCTTCGCTGGATTCTTTCTTGGACGTTTCAGAGCCTCTTTCGCCAAAGTAAAAACCTATAATAGTACCTAATATGCCCAATAACCATTCAGACTGGCCGCTATCGTCACCGGAAACAGGTTCAGCAATTAGCAGAAGCGTTATAACAAATAACAGAGCAATAATTGCCCTTATGGAACCCCTGGGCATCCCAAGCGGATTATTATACCACTTTTTTGTATTAGTTCCTCTTGTAATGCCGATATAGGATATGAATACAACAAGTAGTAATGTGCAAGATATTGCAATGAGCGCTGAGGTGGATTGCGCTATATTCGCATTGGCAAGGCTCGATAATTCATGGTTTAAGTGATCCAATAGTACTCTTAATGGATGATAAAAATCAGATGCACTAAGTGACGTCAACCAAATAAGCAATATGGCAACAATGATAAAAAATAAAGACCATTTGTTGTTAAATATTTTGCCAATAAAATTATCAAAGCTTTTACCATTACTCGAAGATTTTTTTGATATTGCCCATCTCGCAAAAAAAAACGGCAATAATAATACACATAGTGTAATTATAAAACTAAGTGGTATTGAGATCAGACCAGACCAGTTCATTGTAATCAGATTGGTTCCATTATTTTCTTCTGCAATTGCCGTGGGTAATATCGAAATTAATGTTATCACACCAAATAGATTATAATGGATGTCTATCCCTCCAGTATTCTTTGATGATTGCAACATTATTGTAGTATATAATGAAAAACCTTTGGATCATAAATACCCAAGTGAAGCCTGCAGAGGACCGCTCAAAGGAAATTAGTCGATTCACGTTCCTTTCACAATCCAGATCTCCTCTTTCGGCAGCCAGCAAAGCTAGCAGACCAATGCGTCTTTCGTCATGCCATCAGGGCATCTAACTATCCGCTAGATATATTCAAACAGATGTATAAACTACGTATAAATCCAACTGTTTAGCAAGAGTTGAGCCTCGTCGGAACCCCTGCCCACCACGCCCACCGCGCAGTCCGCGCCCAGGGATATCAGTGCCACCTGGCGGTCAGTGCTGGCCCGCACTGAGTGCTTTTCGATAAGTCCACCAATATCCCGCCGTTCTTCTTCCATGCAACGATATACATATTGACCAGCTCAACATTATGCATATGAGTGAGATAGTCCTGCAAGTGCCGGACGATGCCTTACTGGCCTTGAAGATGTCCCCGGACGAATTGGGAAAAGAGCTACGCTTAGCGGCTGCTGTAAAACTCTTTGAACTGGGAAGACTATCATCTGGGGCAGCTGCCAGGCTGGCGGGAATACCTCGAACGCTATTCCTTGCCAGGCTGGCAGGCTATGGCGTGGATACCTTTCGCCTGACAGAAGAAGAGATCAAGGCGGAGGCCGCCAAGAAGAAGAGATCAAGGCGGAGGCTGTTCTTGCCTAATATTTATTTAAATCTCTTTATAAACGACTTATCAATCCAGCTCTTCAGTGAATAAATCAACCGAGTTGGAACGCCTATGCAGGTATTTCCTACCACTCCCACGGCACAGTCAGCCCCCAGGGAGATGAGCGCCACCTGGCTGTCCGTGCTGGAACGCACCGAATATTTCTCGATAGTCGCCCGCATAATCCTGGTTACTGAAATGATGGAGCAGGTACTTGGCCTGCCGCTCCATGCCTCATTGGTCATGGCAAAAATCAATAAGGATAAGAATTGTCCTTCTCTCATCGGGACTTTGCGGCTTCGCGCCTCGCGTGAAACCGGCATCCTGTGCGAATGATGCAAATGTGATACAACTATATTTTCCTCAATCGATGACCAATGCATGCGATTTAGGATTAGTCAGGGGGTCAAATGCCTTTTGTGCGTCATTTATGAGCTTTATGATCTCAGTGCAGGCTAACATCAGCAGCTAATCCCCACACCTCACCTATTTAAATCAAGAAGAATAACTGAAATTCTGCAACGCGCAAAAGTGCGTCCAGGTGGACCTATGGCAGGCATATCCGACGAGCAATATGTAACTGATGCAAAAGGAAATAAAACGGGAGTTATTCTCTCCATAGAACGCTATGAGCAGATGACCGAGGATCTTCATGATCTTGCGGTCGTTGCTGAGCGCAGGAATGAACAAACCATTAGCTTGGAAGAGATGAAACGAAGGCTCAAGCGAGATGGCATCCTTTAGAATTGACTTCAAGCCATCAGTAGAAAAGGATCTGCGTCGCTTGCCTGTCGAGATCATCTCTCGATCGATGGAAAAGATCGCACAACTTGAGTTCGAGCCATTTCCTCCTCAATCTATCAAAATATCCGGATCAGAAAGACTCCATCGCCTTCGAGTAGGCGACTATCGCATAATTTATGAGGTTGACATAAAGGAAAAGGCGATTGCGATTCATTACATTCGTCCTCGCAGCATTGTATATCGCAATTTATAGATTCCCGTTATGTGATTTATTTAAACCTCTTTATAAATGACTTATCAATCCAGCTCTTCAGCGAGCAGATAAGCCTTGTTGGAACACCGATGCAGGTCTTGCCCACCACGCCCACAGCGCAATCAGCGCCCAGGGATATCAGCGCCACCTGGCAGTTCGTTTCGTCCGGGCTGGATTGAGATGACCTGCTGCAGCCAGCCACAAAAGGGCCCATGCGGTCAAGGGATTATCTGTCTCTCATCGTGACTTCGCGTGGACCCTAGACCTAGCCCTAATCTTTGAAGGGGGAGAAGCCATGATTGCAGATCTCAATCACACGAATGCAAAGGGATGAACACATCATTTACCCGACACAACGTATATCTGCCATCGTTTTCACCTCGGATCTCACCACTCAGCATACTTGGTGGGAGGTGGATTTCCTTCTAGGGGCGTCAAAATTGTATCGACGAATACAGCGACCCGTGATTGTTCTTTGAGGCAATGGAATCTAAAGGATTTATTTCTCCCTAATGGCATATTCCTTGGTCAAAATATTGCGTATTTCGCTCTGAATCAGAGGCTTCAGTAAGTTAATATCCATTTTGACCATCCCGTTTCTATCTGGACTGCCTGCCAATATCTTCAATTCGCCGTCCTCTTTCTTAACAGTAAAGTCATAAGCTATATTGCCATCAATTTCCAGGACGACCTTGTTATTTAAGTCGTTGAGCTTGAGCGATAGACAATTATTCGGCCCATGAATCTCGATCATCATGTTATTTTCGGACTTTTTAATATCACCGCTCTTGATCCATTCAACGTCAAAGTTATTTGCCAAATACTCTTGCATTTTATGACTATGTTCACCTGGGACTTTTTCCCAGCAAAATACAGCGTCTTCTGGTTTCCGAGCAAATATGTTCAATTCATGGCGAAAAATATGCTTTTCTCCTCTCTCTAATCGACCCAGAGCTTTATCCAGCTCATCCATTAGGAAAGACATATTGGCCTTAGAACACAGCTCCTTGGCATCATGCAACTCATTCCTGAACTTTTTGTCGCTTTCGCTTAAATCCTTCTTTTCTTCCAGAAGCATGAGATTTTTGTCAATCCATTTCAAGCCATAGAAGTAGCTTCCCAATGCAGCTTTGTTGACCGGCGTCATTCCTGCGGTTATTATCTCCGATTCGTAGCCTTCAAGATATCTCTGGCCCATGCAGATAGCGCAATATATCCTCTGCTCGAAGGTCTTGCATAGCGTCTTCTTCCATTCAGACTCGTTCTTGCACTGATGTCTGCATGTCTTTCTGGTATAACCCATTTTTTCGCCGTTCCCATAGGGATTTCTTAATAATATCAAAATCTCTGCAGAGTTGTTGTCCCCTATCTTCGGATATACATGTACGATCTTATCTTTTCCATCTATTTGACCAATTTTCTTTTGCAGCTCAATTTTAAGCTGCGATGGATCAAGCAATCCTCTGGAAAATATATACGCCTCGTCTGCTCTTGAATGATCGCATGGAAAGAGCTTTCCATCCTGTAAAGCCTTATCAACCAGTTCTTTCTCAGATGGTTTTGCTGAGTCAATTGCAGCATAGCAGGGTACAAGAACGCCGGGGCATTTCAAGCCCTCAAGGAGGACTCTTTGAATTCCTAATGATTCATCGTCAATATCAGGGAAACGGCGTTGATCTATGAGCGGCCTCATAGCCTCAAATACTGCCCGGTTCATAGCTGAATAGTTCCTGCCTCCAAACTTGCTCTGCAATATTTGATTGTCAATCAACATCAACCCATCGATACCATTGGGTCTCCTCTTGGTGAGCAGATCATACATGGCAATGATGGCACCCAAATCCCTCTGCTCCTCAATAGTGCCTTTGGAGTCAGTCCCCTTCTCTGTAAACAGGCAGATGGCTAGCGCAGCCAGGCTCCCTTTCTTTCTGATAAAGCTGGTGAGTGGATTGATAAAGCCTGTCCCAGTTCCGCCGCCAAGAGAAGCTATGAATAGAATGCTTTCACATACATTCTCAGCGTTATCTCTTTGAGAGGTACCGAGTTTGGATAGCATTACACGGCCATTATCCAGGATCCTTTTCAAACCCTGATTGTTGATATGGTTATGCTTTGCATTATTCTCAGCAGTTTCATCCTTAGCTGAAGGCTGTGATTCGATCTGATATTCTTTAACTTCATCTGAAAGATGTTCCGAATGGCTGTCTGCTGGGGCATTATTCATTTCTTGGCCAGATTCCATGTCTCCCTGATATCTCAGATTTTCATCCGGCTTGGTTCCACTATTCCCAGATACCCTTCCAATGGTCACAAACTTGCTGATTGCCTGATCCCACAGATAGGAGAGAAGAGGGTTTTCCGATCCAGAATACTCAACTTTGGAATCGGCAATAACAATGGGATCTGCCTGAAAGATCTCGAAGATGGCCTTCATGGTCTCGGCCCTTCTGTCAAATCCCTGTTTTCTCAGGTCATAGCCGTATTGATTTAATATATAATCTTTGACCTTGGAATTTTCCTTGATAACCTCTGGAGGCACTATGAACCCCGGATAATGGCCGTCTTCCAGCCGTCCGCCATAAAACTTCTCCTTGATACAATCACTGGTATCAAAGTCCATCCAGATGCCTTTAACGCTGCCAAATGCAATATGCTCTCCTAAAGACCTGCCAAGGATTAAAATATCCTCGTCTTTCAAGAAATCCTTGAGAACCTTCCCGCCCGTGCCGCCAATGCCGATTATGCATGGTCTCATATCTTAACCCCCAGAGCTTTAATAAAAATAGGAGCGAGCAGTAGAATTTGAGATGCTACCAGGCAGATAAATGCGATGTCAATCCAATCTGAGATGTCCCCTGCATACGGATAAAGGACTGCAAGATATGCAGGGATGGCTATCGGCACCAGCAAAAGCAGCCAGGATGCCATGATGGCCCTTTTTAATCCTTTTGGTATTATGTACATGCTGTAAACATCCGGCGGCCTGAATATAATTACTATTATCAGGCCGATAATCATAGCCAAAATTCCGAATGAAAAGAATCCCAATGAGGATGAAACAAGATATGTGAGATTCAAGAATGTCCACTCCTTCGAAATTTGGGGGGTAAGAAAAAATGCAAAGAATATGCCCACAACTAAAAGAATCCAGGCTGATATCGTCAAGGCATCAAAAGTGGATCCTTGTGGGTTGTATAAGAATTTCTTAAAGTTATTCTTCTTCTCTTCTTCGCTCATCTTTTTCTCATCGTTTGCTTTTTTATCTTCAGCATTACCCTTCTGCGCTGCTTCTGAGTGAATTGCCGCAGAGAGGGCCTTCACTTTTTCATAAACTGCATCAATATTCATTTTATGCAACACAGCTCCAAAAAGGCCCACGATAATAATAAATGCCAGGATAAGTACAGGCGTGAACATCATCTATCTCCTCCTGAAGATGATCCGTTCTATCAATACCCCTATTCCCAGTGACGCCAGCAAGAGCAGCAAGAGATTTCCTACTCCTGGAAGGGATGCGAATTGATAAGCAATAGCCTTGGCGCTTATCCTTCCGCCATCAAACATTTCCGACTGCCTATTGCCGTTCGTATCCTCTACATCATAGGCAAAGCAATAGCTATAGTTCATGCCACAATCAGAGGCATCGAAAGGCTTAATGTCATTGAACTTAAATGTAGTCTCATTCTCAGTGTTGACGGCAAGCTTCAAGGGATTTCCTGGAGAATTCACAGTTTGTCCTGGATGATTTGGTGTGCTTGTGAGCAGGGTTACTGCTACGTATTTTATATCAGGATCTTTTGCTTTTACATTGATACTAAAACTATACTTATGCCACCAGGAATTGGTCGAGTCTTCAGCATCATTACCCGTAGGTCCAGATACAATAATCTTAGCCGTCCTCTTCAGCCTTGGACCATTTTCCAGTGCAGATATGGTAGTATTTGGCCCGCCCAATACGCCATCATTCACTGAAATCCTGTAGGTGAAGTTCTTTCCTGCATCCTCTTCTGTGAAGAATTGAGCATCTTTAGTGTTGAAGATTATCTCGTCACCTTCAGGGAAGATCTTTGACATATTGAGCTTTTCGACAGTTCCATTTTCGTCATAGATATGAAGCGTTGCATTTATTGTGCTGCTCTTTGTATCTGATGCCATCGATTGCCAACCTGTGGCGTTTAGAGAGGTACTGTATTGAATAAAACCATCCCAGGTTGAATTGGCAGTCACGCTCATAGTACTATTGTTGATTTGAGGTGGGATGTTATTAATATTCAAGGTCAATAAGCCGAAATATCCTTTGCCCGGATTGCTGCCGCTCAGCTCCGAGGTGCCCTTATACTTGCCATCACTGACATTGATTCTCAGATCAACTTTGCCAACTTGCTTCAAGTAATGAAATGATGTAGGCTCGGGAAACAGAATGGATGTAAAATTTTTCTTGTTTTGAGTTTCGTAATCATTTACTTGGACAATCTGCCTTATACCGATGGGCTTAAAGGCGTAGCTGCCCGGTACCTTTGCTTCAAGGCTTAGATACAATACCCTTCTAATCTCTTCTGAGTTAGGATTTTCTATATATGCCCCTATCTCGACCGCGTCGTTTCTGGTGATATTGAGCCTGGAGGCATTATATATTATATTGACTCTTGGCGGAACATATTTATCATTCGTCCAAGGCTCTTTATATAAGAGCTTTTTAATATAATCATATTTGATGGGATCGTTTTTTTGCCAGCTCTCCAGGTAATTCTTAAACTTTTCCATGCTCAAACTGGAACCGCCGCCACCCCCACCACCGCTACCTCCCGATGATCCGGCAGATTGTGTGGCCGGGCCCACAACGTTTTGCACCGATAGCAATAAGGCAAATATGACCAGGATGCATATTAATATCCTATTCATTGCGCCACCTCCGCCTTTCTCTCAATATCGAAATCGTAGTACGGCGATGTCTGAGCCTCCGGAATCTGCCATCTGAAGGTCTGCTCTCCCTGGCCGAAGCGGTAATCCTGGCACTGGCCTTTGGCCGTCCAGGTTTTGATCAGTTCGGGAATTGCGTTGTCTCCGCCCATCATGCATACTGTCAGGTTCTCTGAGGAATTGACCGTTGCCCAGAAGTCATGCACTTTGCCGTTCAAGCGGTCCCCTGCATCGGATACCACAGCGATGATCTCCGGCCCCTCAAATGTCTGCGTCTCGTCTCCGTCAATCAAGAACCTGTACTCTGCCCGGCCCAGGAACGGCGTCTCCCAGAAGGGCTTGAGAGTCCAGCTAACGCTTCTTGTGGCCGGATTGAATCTCTTCTTACCTCCTACGATCATCCAGGGTTGATTGGTTCCGTTCGGTCTTACCGAGAGTTCAATCCAGGGAACCTGCTGCATACTCCAGTTCTGAAGCACGAGGGTATACGTCAGTTCATGAAGCGGGTCTTTCTCATCCCAGGCCTGGATGACGCCTATTGTTGGCGTTACGTTGCCGATTACCGCCACAGTGCTGTCGTCAAAGACCCCAACTTTCTTGCCGTCGTCCGGACCAGGTTCCGGAGAGATCGGGCTTATGGGGGCCTTCTTAAGAACCCTCATATAATGGTCTGCAAACCGGTAGACGCCTAATCCGGAGTGGTTGAACGCCAGGGATATCGTGAAGCTATTTCCTATGTCTTTATCATCAAAGGGTATATCTGCTTCATAGAGATACTTACCTGCGCCGATAGACCTGTCGCTCAAGTCCTTCTGGATATTCTTGTTTGGACCGGTCAGGCTCAATTTGAGGATTCCACCGCTTTCCGAGTAGTTGAAGGTGGCATGGATAAGCAGGTCTGCTTTTACACCAACAGGCACGTACAATGTTGT
>JBFYLJ010000159.1:0-18031 GCA_041305465.1 Methanothrix sp. | reverse complement strand
ACGTCCCTGCTACAGAATTTATATTGTCGCAACTCTGGGGAATATGTTGACAGGTCATTGATTCGCATAGGTCCTTGGTGCAGGGATTTTTGTCGTCGCAATCATCACACTGGGCAAAAGCACAGCTTGATGATAGTAATAATGTACTAAATATAAATATAGCAAAAAACACGCACAGCTTATCTATTCTCATTTGTCTATCCACACATTTCACTCCCTATAAATTAATGAGTTCGTTTTATATCTAATTTTCGCTCATCGGAAACTCATTTCTTGATGGAATCATGAGAAAGAGCTCAGTGTAGTCTGTCGGGATTTGAGTTGCTCCTTTAGCAGGTCGCTTTGCTGGATGAATTTCTTCAGAGGCAGCTGCAGCTTGCTGCAAATGTACCATAAAGCACTCTTCATATCCTCGAATGGCAAGGCAGTCTCTCGCATAGCATTTCTCACATTCTCCCTCACGTTAAAGACGCCTAATGGCACATACCCTGAATATGCTTCTCGCAGTACGATCGCACCTGACTGTTTCTTTTCACGCGCCAGAGCCTCCAATACAGCCATTTTGCAGGAATAGTAGCATCCTCCCACTCGAGAATAGCCCTTCTTGCCTCCATTAGTCTCATAATCCGAGAATATCAGTTCTTCATTGCCCAGGATGCGCAAAAAGGCCTCCATCCACTCGTATTGCCATAGCGTAGGCAGGAGAAGGACGGCATAATAATTGTTGAGACTTGAGAATTCCCTCACCTGGCAGCAATCGATAGGGTCATACACCCTGACCTTTTGCAGGAGCCGATTGGCCAGGATGCTGTCGCAGGCTGTGATGGACCAGCGTGTGGGAACCAGACGGCGTCTCTTCCCGGTGCCCATGGTTCCCATGGAGAATGCCTTCTGGATGCTGGAGAAATGCTGACCATTCTGATGCAAATCAAAAACCGCCTGCGCTGCCAGCAGGTCAGTGTCGTAATAGACTTTCTCTAGATTTGGATCCCATCTGGCACCGCTGATTTCCAGCCTGTCCAAAGGTGCACTGGGTCCGAAGGGAGTGTGCTCGTCACTAAATGACATGCCCATAGGAGCATGGGAGAACTGCGCTTCGCTCTCAATAGAGGAAGCTGATAAGGAAATGTCTCGCAGCTTATCTATGTAGCGTCCTTGTAGCTGTGTAACACTGACAGATCTCTTGCCTCTGATCAGGTTTAGCCGGTATCTTATGATCTCCTCCTGGGTCTTCTTTTCCGGTATCCATGACTCGGGCCGGTCCATGATAATGGTGTCTCCGTGCACAGGTGCGATCATGGGACCAGCATAAACCTTAGGATAATTCCAGCTCCCAATGAAGACGGAAGGTGGCGAGCTGCCATCAAGATTCGTGCCCACCTCCTGAGATGGAATATACATATTGGCCGTTAATTTTTTGAGATAGGCTTCTTTGCCTTTGATCACAATCTAAACGGTCAGACAATTTCAAATAAAAGCATAACCCACGCGGGGCGAAAGTGTTTTTATAGCATTTATCTCCAGAGCCGGCACGGTAACTTATTTACATCCAAAAGGCCAATAACTTATCGAGGTGTCCTCAGATGAAATGGACTGTGTTAGTAATAGCATTAATGACGCTGCTATGTACCAATGTATTTGGACAGATGGACCCGTATTCAAATGCAGCAGCGGGCAGCGCACCCACGCCGATTACACCGAGCAGCGCACAATCGTTGGGCCTGCAAGCGCCAACGGATATCACCACATCCCAGCAAGCCCCAAGCGCACAGGAGAGTACGCAAACTTTGATGAGCACAAGCCAGGATGCAGCTTATGCTTCAGCACCTTCTGTATCAAGGGCCATAACGACCAATGCGGTCTACAACCAAATGATCGTTCCCACGGGAGGCTTTGCACCCAACAGCCTCTATATCTCCTATGCACCGCGAACTGTAGCAAGCTGCAATCTCTATGCCAATCTGCCTTTATGGATGAAGACATCAGGAAGAGGCAGCATATGGTTTTATGAGTGGTATCCGAGCGGTAGGCTTGACACTCAATATGCGGGATATGTCAATTACCCTGGCTGGTTTAAGAGATGGTTCTTTGCAGACACTCCAGGCTGGCACATCCTCCAGTACTATTGCGGAGGCTGGAGCAATTATGCCTACATTTATGTCTCCGGACCAGGTGGTTACTGGGTCAATCCAAACCCGGATCGCAATCCTATGCCATATCCGTATCCCTACTGGGACAGTGAGATAACCTACACATATCCACCCACCGGCCATACCTACTACTCCTATAAATGGACCTCATCATCTGGGAAATGATAACGGAGTGAATAAACCGGAAATCAGGAAGATCGTAACGGGCAAAAGTCCGTGATTGCCGTCCCCTGCCGGGCAGGGGATGAGATTCTTTTTTCTTGCCGCCTCCTAAGACCAGTGCTGCAAAAATTTTGGCTTTAATCGATGGCGAGAAAGATTTCCCAGCGGTTACTATTACCACTGCACTTGATCGCAGGAGGAAGCGCCGGTCATCAAAACGCTCAGCAGTCTCTTTACATCTTCGCGAAAATCATCCAGGCCGCCATTATTTATCAGCTTCATGTCGGCGACCTTCATGGCCTCGCACATGCCCCACCCCATCTCCCGGCATTCCCTCTGTTCAAGAGCTGCGGCTGCCTGGCGGTCCGGCTCTTTGCAGTGGATAATGATTTTGGGATCAGTATCGTTCTCCTTGCCATCTGCACGCATCTGCTTGCTATCGTTTGCACAGCAATTGCCCGGATCATCAGATCGACCGCGTGCTGCCAGCCATTTCAGCCGCGCCTGCACAGGTGCGCAGACTTCCACCAGGTGAAATTCATCAGCATGGGCACGAAAGAAGTCCGCTTCTGCACGGGAGCGCAGCCCATCTACCACTACTACTTCCTTTCCAGTAGCCAGTGCCCTCTCAAAAGTCTTTTTGGCTACAACGTCCGGGCCTTCTGCTGCTCGCAAGGCATTGCCGATGCGGCCCAAATTCTGGTCGGTAGGCTCGAGGCCCTGCCTGGCCGCTTCCCTGCGTATTACATCTCCCATGACCACAACCGCCAAACCATGAAGCCTGGCAATCTGAGAGGCTTCCCCCTTGCCTGAGCCCGGCAAACCCACAAAACCGATGATCTTCATATTATCCATCAATTGCTGCCATATTGCACATTTGATTATCTAGTTTTTCCAGGTTATCTTGGGTGTGGCTCGGATGCGAACCGGGAGCTTTGTCCCGCATTCCATTTCACAAGCCCTGGCCATCTCCTGCAAAGCCTCAATCGAGACCGGTTCAAATCTAGTTTCACCTTCACGCGGCATTCCCTGTTGCAATGTCATGCTTTCCAATCGATTATCCGGATAATGCGCCTTCAAGCGACAAAGCGTACCGACGATATTCACCAACTGCAAGACCGAAGGCATATCAGGAAAGATGGTGCAGCGTGCGTCCAGCGCCACGCCCAATTTTAGGCAGATCGAAAGGCTTTCCACTACACGCGCCGCGTTGCCGGCTCTGCCTGTAGCCTTTTCGTAATCAGGCTCATCAAGATCTGTCTTGAGATCGAGGAATACCTTATCCACCAGCCCTTTTGCCAGCAGGGTTTCCAGACTGCCGGGAAAGCAGCCCGAGGTCTCGAGGCCCGTGGCAAGATGCAGGCCCCTGGCCAGATAAAAGAGCCGACTGCAGGCCTCCGGCTGGAGGAGCGGCTCGCCTCCGGATAAGACAAGAGCATTGACAAATGGCTTGCTGCTTGCCCTTTGTGATGCATCTTCAAGGTTGATCTGCAGTGATTGTTCCTCTAGAGTGCTGGACCAGTGGGCCGCAGGCAAGCCCTTGACCTCAGACACAATGCGAGACGAGATCGTATGAAGTGATACCAGACGTTCTCCCGTTTGTAGCATCTGATTGTGGCAATGAGGGCAGCGCAAAGGGCAGCCTCGCAAAAAAACCACCATAGCGGCGCGTCCCAGCCAGTCCACCGTGGAAAGAGGAATAATCCCCCCGAAATTGACCTTCATCGATTTCCCGAGGATAGATCAAGCTTCATCGGCATTGCGGCAATTCTGGTCAGCCTCTCTTCAAGCTCCAACTCGTCTGAAGCTGCCTTTTCCTTTAATGAAGCCAGATCTTTCTTGGTTTTATCCAGTGCAGCCTCCAGGCTCTTTTTACTCTTTCTAGCCCGTGTCATCTCTTCTTTCAGGCGCTGACCCTCGCGACTGCCTTCTTTTATTGCAGACTCCATCTCCATGATCTCCTCTACGATCGCTTGCATCCTGGCCCGAGCATTTTCCAGCGACCTTTTCTTTATAAGCAGATCGATATGGTCGAGAACCTTTTCCTTCTTTTTGTCCTTCAAACCCAAAGTTGCCAGATGGCTTTGCAGTTCCTTGAGAGATCCGGCAATATCCTTATCCTGGACTGCACAGGGGGAGACAGAGAGCTGCTCAAAGACATTTTTATGCTGCAGATCGATTCTATCGCTTGATCCCTGCTTCATCATTCTGGCCAATGCCTTATTCAGAGGTGCAATAAGATCATGGAGTTCAACCTCGGCCTGAGATTTTTCCTCCTTTTTCTTCTCTAAGGTGCCCTTCAGCTCTTGAACTATTTTTCCTTCATCGCTTGCCTCGTGTCTTCTTGCTTCCTCTTCCAGGCTTGATAATAGGGATGATAACCCCAAGAGCGTCGCAGAGTCTTGCTGTGTTCTCTCTAATAGATAGTCTATGCTTGATAGCTCTTCTTTCAGCCTTTCTGCAATCTCTTTGGAGTACCAGCTCTCTTCTTGCATCTTTCTCTTCTTGCCAATCTCTTCCTCAAGATTGACCAGATGGCGACTGATCTTTGTCAGGTCGGAATTTATGCTCTCGATGTTCCTGGGAAAGAGGGCCGCGACATACTTATGTGCTCTGCGAAAGGTGGTAACCGTTCTCTCCAGTCCTTTGACGAGCGTCCAATGATGCTGAAATACGGAATCTAAATCATTTTTCTTGGGAGGCACCAGCTTTAAAGCGAACGTTTCCAGCTGCTTTACGACTTCGCCTCGTGCCGCCAGGCCCGCCCTCAGAAGTTTGGGTGGAGTCGCATCATCAGCGCTTGCAGACTCCAGTGCGGATATATCTTTAGATAGTATCTCAGATGCATCATCCATGAGGCCATAGATCTCTTTACAGTGCATGGCAAAATCGGACTGCATTCCTCTCTCATCCAGCCATGAATTGATTCTTGCAAGCTGCAGGATGGCTGGCTCTTCTTTGGTTGACTTCTTCCCAAAAATATCTCTGAGCCACTTCAAGGCAGTATCTCCTCTGTTTTCTCTTTTTTTATCTGAGAGATGACTTTCTCGGCAATCTTGGGTCCGAGGAGGCGGACAAGCTCGGCCTGATCGGCGGCCTTAAGCCGTTGAATATTGGTTATGCCTGACAAATAGAGCTTTCGAGCCCGGACACGACCTATTCCCTTAAGATTCAGCAGAGCAAGAAGATCCTGGCTGGCACCGTAGTGAATGCGCTCTGCCAGTTGCTCTGCTTTGAAGGTTATGCCCAATTCAAGATGCTTGGACAGCTCAGCTATTGAGTGCATGAGCCACTCTGCCGTCTCAGCGAAGCGGCGAATGTCTCCCGGTCCGATGCGATACCTGCTGGCAATCTGCTCCTCATGAACCTCGCTGATCCAGTCCATGAGCATGGCAGTCGTCTTGGCCTCGCGAAGCAGAAAGTCGTAGTTGTCCTCATCATGCAGCTCAGACTGATGCTGATCGATGAACTCCTCCACCCATACATCTGCTGCCTGGATGTAGAGCAAATTCATGTCGGGAGTCATGGTAATGAGATGAATGAGTCCGAGGTCCGAATGCCTTCTCTGTGCGAGACGATCGGTTTCCAAGGCATCTTTTGCACGGGTCAGATCCATCTTTTTCCGTTTCTCCAGGTTTTCCAGCATAATGACGGCGCTCAGTGGATCTATGTAGAGCTTGGAGACCAGAGAGCCGAGCCGGGTGGGCTGAAGATTCCCATCATCGTTGTCCTGGATCATACCGTTATCCTTCAAAAAGTCAAGAACCTTTTCGAGTGTTACATCCAGATGCCATGGGTCCTGCTGCTGAGCATAAAATGTGGTGGCGATGAAAGCTTTCAGCTCCTGCTCATTTCTGGCAAAACCGGCAGCGAATGTGGAAAGTAGATGGGTCCTCAGAGCGCTCTCGCTGGCCAGCTTCGACCAGATCTCTTCCGGGTCGCCATGGATGTAGTGCTCCATGAGATTTTGCATCTCGGAAACGTTCTTGGCCATCAGAAAGGATTCGCCATAAGGATCAAGCCCCGGTCGTCCCGCCCGCCCGGCCATCTGGCGGTACTCGATCACAGAAATGGGAGTCATTCCCCGACCGTATTCATATCTCTTGTAATTCTTGATGAGCACTCTTCTGGCCGGCAGGTTGAGGCCCGCAGCCAGAGTGGGAGTGCTGGCTATGATCTTGATCTTGTTATCCCGAAAGCCCTGCTCCACCAGTTGCCGCTGCTCCGACAGGAGGCCAGCATGGTGGAAGGCCACGCCCTGAGAGACGCAGGAGGCAAGACGCGCTGCGGTTTCGCTCTCCCCTGTTGCCAGAATGCCGGCCGAAAGATTCTTTGTGGCCGTATCTCCTGGGATCAGGCCGCAAAGCTTGAGAGCCGCTGCCTCGGCATTCTTGCGAGAGTTCTCGAAGATAAGGATCTGGGCCGACTGGGAGAGAGTATCCTTAACCAGAGCTAGGGACTCGTCCTTAGCAGCCGACAGGGGGATTTGTCCATCAGAGAATACCAGCGATCCATTGCAAATTATTCCCTCTCGCAGTCGAATGGGGCGCCAATCGCTGCTTACCATCTCCGCCTTCAGCCAGTGGGCGATCTCCCGGCCATTGGCCACGGTAGCGGATAGGCCGATGACCTGTAAATTGGGATTACAGTGCCGCAATTTAGTGATGGTCATCTCCAGAGTGGGGCCGCGACCTACATCGCCCAGCAAATGTATCTCATCCAATACTAAAACTGCCAGGTCCTGCACCCAGGATGACCCGTTTCTCATGAGAGAGTCGGCCTTCTCAGAGGTTGCAATTATTATCTGATTCTTGCCCAGGCGTTCGTCTCTCTTGTCAAAGTCACCGGTGCTGATGCCGATAGAGACACCCAGATCCCTGAACTTTTTAAATGAGTAGTACTTCTCAGTGGCCAGGGCACGCAAAGGAACGATATAAAGGGAGCGCAGGCCTTGCAGAGCAGCTTTGAGCATGGCAAGCTCAGCTAGAAGGGTCTTGCCGGATGCGGTAGGCATGGCAAGAAGCATGCTCTTGCCGTCGAGAAGGCCCCGTTCCAGAGCCTCGGCCTGAGGCGGATAGAGCTCTTTAAAGCCACGGTCCTCATAAAGCTTGACGGCTTCAAAAGAAAGCCATGATGCAAGGTCCTTTATCTCAAGCATCTATATCTCCAGCAGACAAATCTCAAAGCATCTTCTCCAAAGACTCCTCTAATCTTAAATACTACGTGAAAGTAGTACCTGCCAGATAGTAGTCACAATCATATAAATGCATCATCCATGGAGAGAAACTAATGTATGCCGATCGGATAAAAAACCTCCCGCCATATCTCTTTGCCGCCATTGATAAAGCAAAGCAGAAAGCCAGGGCAAGAGGCGTGGATGTAATTGACTTGAGCGTGGGCGACCCCGATTTGCCGACGCCGGAGCACATCATCAAAGCTCTGAATGAGGCGGCCAGCGATCCGTCCAATCACCAGTATCCCTCCTACGAAGGCAAGCTGGCCTTTCGTAAGGCTGTAGCGGACTGGTACAAGCGGACATTCGATGTCAACCTGGACCCGACAGCAGAAGTGCTCACCTTGATCGGCTCCAAGGAGGGCATTGCTCACGCGCCCCTGGCATTCATCAATCCCGGAGACGCTGCCCTTGTGCCTGATCCCGCCTATCCGGTTTATCGCACGGCGACCGTCTTTGCCGGAGGTGAGCCGGTCATCATGCCGCTCCTTCGAGAGAACAAATTCCTGCCCGACCTGGAAGCCATATCTTCCGCTGATGCCCGCCGGGCCAAGATCATGTTTCTCAATTACCCAAACAATCCCATCGGCGCATCAGCGGATAGGAGTTTCTTCAAGAAGCTAATCGACTTTGCCAAAGACTACAATATCATTGTCATGCACGATAATCCCTACTCTGAGACCTACTATGATGGAGAGCGGTCGCTGTCTATTCTGGAGATGGATGGAGCCAAGGATGTTGCGGTGGAATTTCATTCGCTCTCAAAGACGTACAACATGACCGGTTGGAGGATCGGATCGGTCGTGGGGAACAGCGATGTAGTAGCTGGCATTGGCAAGATCAAGAGCAACATCGACTCGGGAACTTTCGGAGCTGTGCAGGATGCAGGAATTGTGGCACTGAGCAGCCCGAAGAAGGTTGTTGACGACATCAGAGACATCTACCAACACAGAATTGAGATTCTCTACAAAGCCCTGAGGGATCTGGGGTTGCAGCTGGAAAAGCCGCGCGCTACGCTCTACCTCTGGGCCTGGGTAGGAGGAAGCTCCATCGAATATGCAGGAAGACTTTTGGAGAAGACCGGCATCGTGGCCACACCTGGCGTGGGTTTCGGCCAGTATGGCGAGGGCTATGTCAGGTTCTCCATCACTCAACCTACAAAGCGTATAGAAGAGGCCGTGGTACGGCTGGAGAAGATGGGCAAATGAGGATTGGATTCCTCATTTCTATGCTCTTTGCGCATTCACGTTTTTGTGACTTGTGAGGAATCGCTGACCGAGCGCTCAATCACAAACGCTCACCACAAAGGCACAAAGATTATACATATATTCCGGAGGGAATTCAAATTGTTGGAAAATTATTCTGCTAAGGAGATCGAGGCTAAGTGGCAGAAGACCTGGGAGGACAAAGCAGTCTTCCAGCCTGAGCCCGACTCCAGAACGAAGTTTTTTTTAACCATACCTTATCCTTATCTTAATGGAAATTTACATGCCGGGCATACACGCACCTTCACCATTGGCGATGCTGTGGCGCGGTTCATGCGCATGCAGGGCAAGAATGTTCTCTTTCCCATGGCCTTTCATGCAACGGGAACGCCCATCGTGGGTCTCTCCGAGCTAATTGCCAAACGCGACCCGATGATCTGGAATGTTTACACCAAGCTGCATGGCATTCCTGAGGCGGAGCTCTCTGAATTGAACACGCCTGAGAAGATTGTGCTCTACTTCCGCCGCCAGGCGAAGGCGGCCATGCAGTCCATCGGCTACTCCATCGATTGGAGACGGGAGTTTACGACCACCGATCCGGCCTACAGCAAGTTCATCGAGTGGCAGTACGGCATTTTGCGCCGCCTGGACTATGTAGTCAAGGGAAGCCACCCCGTTCGCTGGTGTCCGCATGATCGAAACCCTGTGGAGGATCACGACATTCTCAAGGGCGAAGATGCCACCATCATGGACTTCTCACTGATCAAATTCCGAATGGGCGACAAAATTCTGCCCTGTGCCACACTGCGCCCCGAGACGGTCTTTGGAGTGGTAAACCTCTGGCTAAACCCGGATGTCAATTACGTTCTGGCCAAGGTGAACGACGGGACCTGGGTGGTATCCAAGGAGTCTTACGAAAAGCTGACCTTCACCGATCGCACAGTGGCCCTGGCCGGGGAGATTTCAGGAAAGGAGCTGATCGGCAGGCGGGTCACCAACCCCCTCACCGGTACCGAGGTTCTCGTTCTGCCCGCTGCGTTCGTTGACCCGGATAACGGATCGGGAATTGTCATGTCGGTTCCGGCGCATGCGCCTTATGATTATCTGGCGCTCAAGGACCTTTACGGCAAGGACCTGAGCAATTACGGCATTACTGAGGATCTGAGAAATATCAAGTTCATTTCCCTCATACAGTCGCCCGGCTACGGGGAGCTTCCGGCTGTGGAAGCTGTTGATGAGCTTAAAGTCAAAGATCAGAATGATCCAAAGGCGGAAGAAGCCACTAAGATGGTCTACCGGCGTGAGTTTCACAACGGCGTTCTAAAGGCCAACACAGGCAAGTATGCGGGCACTGCGGTCAGCAAGATCAAAGACATTCTTCTGGCTGACTTGATCGAGCGGGGGATAGCCGAGATCTTCTACGAGTTTTCCGAGACTCCGGTCATCTGCAGATGTGGCACTCGCTGCGTGATCATGATGGTGCGCGACCAGTGGTTCCTGGAATACTCGGACCCGGAGTGGAAGGCCAATGTGATGCGCTGCCTGGCAGGCATGAAGATCATTCCGGAGGAGTTTCGGGTAGAGTTCATAAACAAGGTGGACTGGCTCAAGGACAAGGCCTGCGCCCGCAGGAAGGGCCTGGGCACTCATCTGCCATGGGACAAGGAGTGGCTCATCGAATCGCTGGGAGATTCCACGATCTACATGGCCTACTACATCCTGGCCAAGTATGTGAACGCCGGGATGAATATCGATAATTTGCCGCCGGAGTTCTTCGAGTACATCTTCATGAATAATGGCGCTGCCAAGAGCGTTGCCGCCATCACTGGAGTGCCCCAGGAGACGGTACAGCAGATTCACGACGACTTCGCCTACTGGTATCCGGTAGACCTGCGAACGTCAGGCAAGGACCTAGTGGCCAATCACCTGCTCTTCTTCCTCTACCATCATGTGGCCATCTTCCCGGAGAGGCTGTGGCCCCGCGCGATCGCGGTTAATGGCTTCGTTTCCCTGGAGGGGCAGAAGATGTCCAAGTCCAAGGGGCCGATTCTCACATTGCGCCAGGCGGTTGCAGAGAACGGTGCAGATGTTACCAGGCTCTACATTTTAGGCAATGCGGAAGGAACGGCGGATGTGGACTGGAGAAACGATGCCGTGCAGACCGCTTACACTCAAATGGAGCGGTTCTACAATCTGGCACGGGAAATTCTGGCCGACAGCAGCATTGATGAATCCGCGGAGAAGACGCTCATCGACCGCTGGATGCTCTCCAGGCTGCAGAGGCGCATCGCCGAAGCAACAGAGTCCCTGGAGGCCATCCAGACCCGGAGGGCTTTGCAGAGCGCCTTCTATCTGCTATTTAACGATTTGCGCTGGTATCAAAGGAGAGGCGGCAAAAACCAGCTGCGTGCGGTGCTCAGCGCCTGGGTGCGGATGATGGCGCCCTTCACCCCGCACGTCTGCGAGGAGATCTGGTGCTCAGGTTTGGGCGATGGATACGCCTCGCTGGCCGCCTGGCCTGTGGTCGATGCTTCTCTCATCGACGAGAAGGCGGAGAAGGCTGAGGAACTGCTGGAGCGGACACTGAAGGACGTGCAGGAGATTGTGAGTGTTACCAAAGCCACGCCGGGGAAGATCACGCTCTACACTGCTCCCGCCTGGAAGAAGGAGATGCTGCGCCTGGCCGTGGAGGCGGCTTCGGGCGGCAAGCTGGACATGGGAGCGCTCATGAAGCAAGCGATGGCCTCAGCAGAGATTGCGCCCTTCAAGAAGGATGCGCCCAAGTATGCCCAAAAGCTGGCGAAGGCGGCGCACTCGCTCTCGGCGGAGGCGCTGGGACTGGATGAGTTCGAGACTCTGCAAAAGGAGAAGGCCTACCTGGCTACAGCCTTCGGTGTGCCGGTGGAGGTCCGCTCAGCTGACGAGGCAGGGGAGGACCCCAAAGGCAAGAGCAAGCAAGCGGAACCGGGGAGGCCGGCGATTTATATTGAGTGAGATTATCCGGATATTGGACTGATGGGCAAGCCCCATCTTGTCTATATTCGTAATAGAGCCAAACGACGCACATTTTAATCCACAAGGGATAAAGATTATGTTGAAAAATGATCGTGATATCGGAACTGAGGATTTAAAAATTGTAGAATTAGTTAAAATGCTTCAAGAGGATAAATTTTTAATACCCACTTTTCAGAGATAATTTTTTTGGGATCCAGCAAATATTATCAAACTTAGGGACAGTATTTATAAATTTTGTCCCATAGGAAATGTACACTATTAGGAGACGAATTCCTTCTTACATACTCATATAAAATTAGGTGGATTCGTTTTCCCTCACGATGAAGATGCAGTTAGAAAATTTGGCTCCTCGCTGTTTCATGTGGGTAAATTGAATTTGAGTTTTCCCGTATTAAGGTAAATAGTATTAATGAAATTTTTTGTTGATCTAAAACCTCTTGCACTATCTTTTGCAGCTCGAATTATGCTGTTTGTTCCTTCCAGAATCCCATTGTCGATTTTTGTTTTAATATAATTAGTAACACCCTTCCAATGATTCTTTATAGCTTTGGCGCAATCGATTACAGGATTTAGTCGATTGTGCGTTGCCCAGAAATACAATTGTTTCAAGTAGCCTTCCGCAGATTTCCGGTATTTATAGCTCCAAAAGTCGCGAAGGGCCAATTTAATATTATAAGCCCTCATGGTTTTTAGTCTGAGATCTTTCAGCGACATTAGCATCTGCTTCTGATTTGCCGTAAGGTTCTCTGGATTTTTGAGCCATACATATCTCGTTTTTTTCAACAATTCATTATTCGATTGTTCTTGTCGCCTGACTTTATCAACAGCTTCATTCATCATTTTCATGACGTGGAACTTATCAAATGTAATAGATGCATTAGGGAAGTTATCATCTATTCCAGATATAAATGCGGGAGACATGTCGCAACAGAAATTTTCAATATTTTTACTAGATCCTTTATGGATCTCTAAATCATCTTTGAAAGATTCGATAGTTGAGGCATCTCTCCCTTCGCATGCGTGAATTACTCGAGACGCATCGAGATCTATAAATACAGAAACATATTTGTGTCCTTTAGCTCGTGAGGTCTCATCCACACCAATTGATTTAACCTTAGAAAAATCCTCATTGAATCTAGCTTCAGCAATATAATGTTCCAAAAATCTCCATATCCTTGTATCGAGATGAGAAAGGACTGTGCTGCGGACTGTAGATCATGAATTTCAAGGTAGTTCTTCAGCAAGCAGAAGAGAGCGGCTTCATTGTGAGCTGCCCGGCGCTTCCCGGATGCCACTCCCAGGGCGACAGCATGCAAGAAGCCTTGGAGAACATCAAAGAGGCGATAGTAGGCTGCCTGGAATCTCTGGCTGAAGAGCGGATGAAACCGGGACCTTCCGGATTGGGTTGTTGAATTAACAGACTGGTTTGCTGTTGAAGGATCACAGATATATCCTATTGCTGCCATAAAGTCATTTCAGTTATGTATGCAATCATTGCTTGCGGCGTCTTTGAAAAAGAGATCGAAGCGCTGCGCTCGGAACTCGGATTTCCCTTTGAGGCCCACTACCTGGGAGCAGGCCTGCATGTGGACTTCGATGATCTCAAAGGGGCTCTGGTGGAAGAGCTGGAGAAGTGCCGAAAGAATGGAACTGAGGGCATGATAGTAGTATACGGCCAGTGCCACCCCCAGATTGATGAAATCTTAAGGCCCTACCATGCGTCTCTTGTAGCGTGCCAGAATTGCGTGGACGCCTTCATCACCCGCAAGGGGATGGAGACGAAAGCCAAGGACGGGCTCTTCTTTTACCTCTCCCCTGGCTGGCTGGATGCCTGGAAGGAAATCTTTCGCCACCTGAACTGGGGCCAGGAAGAGGCCAGGATGCAGATGGGCTCATTTCGAGGGTCCGTCTACCTCGACACCCTGAAAGATGCTCCGGCACACGAGAAAGAGCTATTGGAATTCTTCGACTTCACTAACCTGCCCTTCGAGATTATGCCCGTAGATCTGAGCCACTTCAAATCCCTCATAGTCAATGCCAAAGAAAGATTGGAGGATTGAGCTTGGACGAGTTGGAAGAGATAAAGAGAAAGAAAATGGAGCATTTGAAAGAAGAGATGAACGCACCCGCTAAACCGACCGTAGAGCTGCCGGATAAGCCCGTCGTTGTCACTGACGCGACTATTGATGCAGCAGCCAGCCAGTATCCAATCTTCATACTGGACTGCTGGGCGGAGTGGTGCGGACCCTGCCGCACGATCGGGCCGATAATCGAGCAGCTCGCGAAGGAGATGAAGGGAAAGGTCGTCTTCGGCAAGCTCAACGTCGATGAGAATATGCAAACCGCCAACAAGTACAGAATATCTGCTATTCCTACTCTGATGGTCTTCAAAGAGGGCAAACTCATCGATAAGCTGGTGGGAGCCTATCCCAAGCCTGCATTGGCCGCAAAAATTCAAAAGTTCCTCTGAAAGGTAAGAAGGCTTTCCTTTAGAGGATCTTTTTTATCCATAACTTTTATTTTCTCATATAATTTCAAGGTATGCTGTTTGCAGCCTTGATAGCAGGATAACCGGAGATGCTGTAAACCGGTTTGGATGAAAGAGTGCCTGGTACTTCATAAACGGGCTTGGTTTTGGAGTATTGGCTGATATTGTAAAGGGGCTTGTAATTGTCGGTGTTATAGGTGAATTGAGATACATTCCCCAGGCGCTGGCTTGCATTAAATGCGGCGCTTGGGGATGTGCGAAATGGTATGTTGTATGTGGATTTGTTGCCATACACATCCAGATTGTTTAAGGGCTTGGTCTTCTCGAAGCCTGCCCGAAGAACCTTGCTATGAGATTGGGCTTTTCCAGTACCCAATTGGGTAGTGGCGGAGGCGCCTTCTGAGCTATCATCAGCAAGATTCGTCGTTGCTACCTCGGGGCTTGCAGCCAGCGTCAGGCTCTCCTCTGTGAGGTTGGAGGTCGCATTTAGCATGATGCTGGCCGTGGTGTTTTGTGTCTCGTTTAGCGTTGTGTTCTTAGTGGCGTTGTGGCTTTCTTCTGCGGCTATAGCCGGCATCAAAAATGCCAGCAGCGCTAGTGTGCAGATAAGGCTAACAAGATTTTTTTGCATAATTTTCATCTCCTTCTGCGAAGAAGTACAATCATGAGCATTGCTAATGCTGCAGCTCCTGCCGGAAAGTTTGCATTCTTCGCAGTATCTGTGGCATTGTTCCTCACCAGAGGTTTGGCTTCAATCACATTCTCTTCCAGATCCATAACATCCTCGCCCTGGCCGAGTAAAACGGTGCGCAGCTGATAAATTCCCGGCTCGAGAGTCTTGTTCCAGGTAATCTCTACCGTCTCATCGTCCCCTGTCAGAAGCACCGGAGTACTCTTTTCAGTGGTATTGAGAACTTTGCCGTTTTGAGATAGAATAAAGCGCAAAGATCCTTCAAAGGGAACGCGAGAGTTGCCCATGATGGTAGCACTGGCGCCGGTCTCATCCTGGTAAGTCTCGGTGATCTTGGCATCATTGACTGCCCGGAAGGAATTCATGAAAGACCTTGTCAGGTTGTGATTCAGTTCAACAATCTTAACCCTGCCTGCATACTCATGTCCGTTCTTAAGGATCTGCTTCCAGGCATAGTCCTTGGTGATCGGCATTGCAAAGCTTCCGGAGATGGGCACCACCTGCTCTCGGGTGACATAAGCCGCCTTGTTCCCATCGATGAGCATGTAGTAAATATCCACAACAGTAGGATCGCTGGCACTTATGGCAAGGTGCATGCCCCGAGAGTCTGCACGAAAATCGCGCACATCAAACCTTATGGGCTCTACTCCACCGTAAAAGAAGTTATAGCATCTCCTTGAGACGGCTGTTGCATTTTTCATTAAGTAGGCGCAGACATCATAGCTTCCTTTCTCGGCTTCCAGATGCGGCCAGCTAACGATCCAGGTTCCCGCACCATCCAGGTCCAGGTTCCGGCTCGTGAGCACTTTTCCGCTATCGATCAGATCCAGCCGCAATGCCATGCCAGCCACATCTCCCTCCACAGTAACATCCGCTGATTCGATGTTGGAGTACAGATCTGCAATCTCCGAAGAATGGGCAGTGCCCGCCATTGCCAATAGGACTGCCAGGGCCACCGGGACCGCCAAATGCCAAACTGCGCTTAATCTCATAAGGTTACCTTACCTGCCGGCAATTGCCATTGTTGTCATTATAGTCATTTTATTCTGTTTTATCTCAATAGGCTTAAAACTAACGTGTCGAAAAAAGGAGATCAAATAGTCAGCCAATTGGTGAATGGCGCGATCAATGTTATGAGCAGGCTTGTCAGCACCAACCAGGTGAGAATGGCCACGGTAGTCCTGGTGAATCTTTCCGCATCTTTGGGCCTGACAATCTTCTCAAAGCCGGACTGCACCAGATCCCTGAAGATATGCCCTCCGTCCAATGGCACCGCAGGAAGGCAGTTGAACAGGCCGGCATAAAGGTTGATCCAGCCGATCCAGAGCAGGAGATTGGCTATCCAGAATAATTTGCCCCCCAGAGGCTCTGCCCACCCACTGGGCTCAAAGACGGCGGTCAGCCAGCCGCTAAAACCGGGAAAGCCTTTCTGGGTGAATCCCGGGATACCCGAAAAAGGCAGGCTGAGCATTAAGTGAAAACCCGCTATTCCCATGCTGGGTATATCCTTGAGTGTCTGCAAGAATTGCCTGGCAGGAACTTCCTGAAAGAGTGCGCCCCCCGATAAGACTGCATTCCCGGAGATGCCAATTCCTATGAATCCGCCGGTATCTTCTTTGGCCCCGGTCTCTTTCGCGGTCAGATTGACCTGGTATGTATTCCCCTGGCCGGTGGTAATGGCAATGATCTGGCCGGGGCGAGTGGTGTTCATCTGCTTTCGAAAGCCATCCAGATTTCCGATCTTTATCCCGTCAATTTCCGTAATCACGCTTTTGGAGGGAATACCTGCAGATTCGGCAGACGAGCCCTTGAAGGTGGATGCGACCATGATGCCTCGCGCACTCTCGCCTGAGAGCGGCAAGTTCTCCTCTCGGTCATTATAAAACACTCTAATGTTGTTTGTAGAACCGCCCAGATGGTTGTAAAGCTGCTCTGTATTGCTATCGTCGTTGCCATTTACATCCAACAGCACCATACCACTCTCAAAACCGGCTTTATCTGCAGCGGAGCCGTCCTGAACATCGACCACGATAAGCCGATCCATGGGAGATATGGCTCCAATGACCGGTCCGAAGAAGAGGGCCATGGCAATTGCCGCCACAATGAAATTGGAGATGACGCCAGCAGACAGAATCCTGATTCTTGCACCCTTGCTCACCTTTGCAGGCTTGTCTTTGCTGCCGAAGAGATCCTCATCATCCGGCTCCACAAAGGCTGCTATCGGGGCAAATAAGACTGCGACAATTCCCATGGACTTGACGCGCACGCCCTCTACGCGGCTGAGTATGCCGTGAGCGAACTCGTGCACTACCATGGTCACAAAGAGCGCAATCCAGCCCCAAACAAATGGTATGTACTCATTCAAGCCGGGAATGAGAAGAATGTTTCTCGGAGCATTATAGCTGCTGGGCATGGGAGGCTCCTGAATCATGTAGTAGGTCATGGCAAGAACCAGCATCAGAAAATAGGTCATGCTCAAGACGACCAGGGGTATGCCGGCTGAGGCCACCATCCTCCAGAGACTCTTGGGACGGGCAAGATTGTCCAGAAGATTCAGGCCCCTGGTGGTACGCAGGAATATAGCCAGAGGAATTCCAAACAAGCTTCCTACTGAAATTCCCCGGCTTTTCCATTTTTCGCTATCTTTCAGAGGCAATAAAAGGATGGAATACAGGCCGATCAGCGCCCCGGCTATGAGCAGCCAATCAACGAATTCCAGCTGAAACTGCAAGGACAAAAAAATCCAATCCTCAGAGTAAGCCTTGCTCCCTCAACTCTCCCTTGGCCAGCTCTTGATGTTTCTTCTCCAGGAAGCTATAGACATTACCATGCGGTGCACCATCTAGAAGCATCTCGATGGCGGTACGTGCCACCCGCATCTGCTCCGGATTGCCCAATATTGCTACCGTCTTGCCGTACACCGATACCTTGGCGCCTGAGAGCCTCTCCATGATCTCGCGCGACCGTCCGTCCTTGCCGATGATGCGGCCCTTGATGCGTTCCATATCGCTCTTGGTGCCTGCCATCTTGGACAGGTCCATCACATCGAGCATCAACATCTCGTCATCGAGAATAGCCAGAGCTCTC
>JBFYLJ010000158.1:0-6046 GCA_041305465.1 Methanothrix sp. | reverse complement strand
CCAAGTTTGCTGAGGCCATGGAGATTGTGCCCAAGACGCTGGCTGAAAATGCCGGCTTTGATGCCATAGACAAAATCATCGAGCTGAAGAACAGGCATGGCTCCAATAAGAACATGGGCCTTAACGCCTATACCGGCGAGATCCAGGACATGCTGGAAATGGGTGTGGTCGAGCCGCTGCGCGTCAAGATTCAGGCCCTCTTGTCTGCGACTGATGCCGCATGCCTCATCCTGCGCATCGACGATGTTCTCGCTTCGACCAAGACTCCGCCACCGCGCGGTGCAGGAGGAATGCCGCCTGGCATGGGCGGAATGGGTGGTATGGGAATGCCGCCCGGTATGGGTGGAATGGGTGGCATGCCGCCAGGGATGTTCTAGACAAAAGGTGTCCCCCACATTTTTAGTTAATTATTTTTTTGGAAGTATGTGTGTTTTTATCTATTGCAATCGATTACACTATCTTTATATAACTTGTATGGGAGATATTGTAACGGTCGAATGGCAATGGAGGGCTACTTGATATGGCTGATTTTTCTAGCTTTGACGATATTCTCAGTAAGCATATTCCAGCTTCAAGAAGGCCGGAACCGTAGGCTGCAAGAAGACTGCAAGCTGCTGCAAAAAAACCGTCTCATCTGGCAGGAGAAACTGAGGAAAAAGGAAGGCAGCATTGATCAGTTGCAGCGCAATTTTGCCCAATTGCTCAAATGGAAAGAACGGGCCTTTGAACTGGAAGAGGAGCTCAAGAGAGTCAAGCATACGCAGGATTATGCCTCTGCCCAAAGGCTGCAGTTCTTGGAAGATTTCATCGCAAGATCTCAAAAAAATCCCGACATTCTCTTCCTGGGCACCTCACCATTGCGAGGAAAGCACACATTCGAGGACAGACTCTGCCGCATGCTGGATGACGCTAAATTCGAGATAGTAATCATTTCACCCTGGATAAAGAGGCAGACATGGAACCAGATGATGGGGCCGCTACGAAAATTCTCCCGAAGGGGAGGAAAGCTTAACGTATTCATGCGAGGAAGCGATTCGGATTACTCTCGGGGACTGAGTGACAATTTGCATGAGGAGATCTCAGACCTGGGAGGTGAGACAATTTTGGTTGCCTTGCTTCATGCCAAGATTTACATGGCGGACCGAAAAGAGGCCATAATAACCTCCGCCAACCTCACCAAGGGCGGCACGAAGAGCAACTACGAAGGTGGAATCTGGGTAAACGATCCCATTATCTTGAGAGATATATGCGAGTTTGTAGATGACATCCGACGGATCGGACCAAGACGGTAGCCAGATAGATGCTTATCCCCCACTAAGCGATCGCAGGGGAACGATATAGGGCCTTCCCAGAGCGTTCATGATTATAGCCTCTATACCATAAACCCTACTGATATTGGCCTCGCAAAGAAGGGCCTTCGGCTCGCCTGCAGCATAGACCTTCCCCTCCTTCAGCATGACAAGTTTGTCAGAGAAACGGGAGGCTAAATTGAGATCGTGAATAGCCATGACTGCGGATATGCTCTTCTCTTTGACCAGGCTGCTTATCGTCTCCATCACTTCCAGTTGGTGGAGCATATCCAGATTAGAGGTCGGCTCATCCAACAGGAGCACAGACGGCTCCTGGGCCAGGGCACGGGCAATGAGCACCTTTTGCTTCTGGCCGCCCGACAGCTGAGAAAAGTCGCGCATGGACAGATCTTCCAGATGCAACCTCTCCAAGACCTCGGCCACCTTATTCAGGTCAAAGTCAGTTACCCTCCAGCTGATGTGCGGCCTTCTGCCCATGAGGACCGTATCAAAAACCGTAGTAGCCAGGGGAGTGGAACTGGACTGGGGCACATATCCTATCTGTCTGGCCACCTCCTGTCGGCTCATTCTCTCAAGTTCCTGGCCATCGAGGAGGATGCTGCCCCTGGGCTTGAGAATGCGATCGATGCACTTGATGAGCGTAGTCTTTCCCGAGCCGTTCGGTCCAACCAGGCTCAATATCTCAGAGTTCTCGATAACGAGATTGAGATCATCGAGTATCTTGTGACTGTTGTAGCTGAATGTAAGGTTCTTGATTGTGATATTTACCAACTTACGTACCTCCGGAAAGTATTTGGGCATTGTGCTGGGCGATATGCGGCGCAAATTATTGATCTTGCTTTAACCCGGACCAACTGTCAAAGATTAAAACGATCCACTCAATGCATAAAGTAATATGTATTCATATTGCCATAATACTTAGTACTAAACTGTTCGAAAGCATATGAATTACATGCTTAATAAATGCATCTATTGTAGTACTGCGGATAAGCGGCAAAGCCCATTGGTAAAAATAATAATAGATCAAAAAACACGCCCTTAGATAACATTCATACTAATAGCAAAAGATTTATTACTAAGTACGATGATGTCGTGGATGTGGGCGAGTAGTGCAAAGGCCTCCTTTACCATATTGCTCTTGCAGCGCTCACTTGCCAAAAAGGGATGAATGATGTGCCCTGGCCATCTGCCATTGGCCGCCCAAAAGTAGTGCGGCTTACGGTCGGGGCGCTCCTCTTCTGTCACAGTTTCATATTCCAGTGATTTGCATAAATCAGACCTCAAATCCCAGCTCCCTGGCTTTGGCAAAAGCTGTTTGGGCTTGCGTATCGCGTCCTAATGCTTCTAGAGCAGCACCTTTGTTGTACCAGGCCTCTATGTATTGCGGATCCATCCTGATAGCCTCATCATAAGCCAAAATGGCTTCATCGTACCTGCCCAGAGAATCAAGAGCCAGACCTTTGCCTGCCCAAGCCGGCGTATAATTAGGGTCCAGCTTGATGGCCATATCATAAGCCTGAACTGCTTCATCGAACTTGCCCAGAGAATCGAGAGCCAAGCCTTTGTTGTGCCAGGCTTTAGTATCGTTTTCATCGATCTTGATGGCCTCATCATAAGCTTGTATGGCCTCATCGAGCTTGCCCAGCCTATAGAGAGCATTGCCTTTGGAGTGCCAGGCTAAAGCATATTGCGAATTTAGCCTGATGGCCTCATCACAGGCCAAAATGGCTTCGCCGTATTTGCCTTGTTCATATAGTGCATTGCTCTTGTTGCTCCAATCTTCTGCGGCCTGCTGTCCGCATACCGATCCCGTGAGCACCAGCATGATGAGAGCGATCGTGATCAAGTTCATAGATTCAAGTAAGTGCCAGCAGGATATACGCTTACCGAAGGGCAAAAAAAGGCAAGATGACCATCTATGTCGGGCCTCTCTCTCATTCATCGTCACTTCGTAGGTGAAAATGTCTGGCGCCTATGGCCAGGATAAAGTAGTATATCCCGCACTTGCTACATTATTGGTCTCATCCGCCTCGTCCACCTGATCCAAATAGTCCGCCGTAACACGGTACTTATAGCTATCGCCCGTTGGCACCAGGTGATTGAAGGATAAGGTCTTTCTATTCTTGATTACGGCTGATGCCAAATTATATTCCAGGTTTGTCACACCACCATTGCCCAATAGGTTATAGCCAATCGTTGGGTTATCGGTCCACTCTACCTTCACCTTGAATGGGCCAGTGGCAGTATTTCTTATGGGGTTTACTAACGTCACATTGATCTGCACATTGTGCCCGGCAGGAACCACACTGATTCTATTGATCTTCATATCGCTGATTATGATATCAGGTTTTATCTTCACGAGATCCGGAGAATATGGAGCCTTTGCCGCTTCAACCAGCAGAGCTGAAGTCATGACTATTGCTACACATACCGTTAGATGCAAAAAGCCAAGCCATTTCATGATAAATACCTCACTCATTTGAATATGTTACTATCAACGCATTCCATATGATCTTTCCTGCGAGAGCTTGTTCTACTGCCACCTTAACTATGGGAACAGTTTTACGCCGGAATCGCAACAAGAAGACGGTCTCCGACCGGGAACAGTTGACTTTAACCAGCATTTGGCTCTGGTAGGATCTTGAATCCCGGGCCTAACATATGTCCATGCCATACATCTCGCATCATTATCGCATTCTGCCTTGCATAGCCGCCAATCGGGACTGGCAAGGTAAGAACTTCGATAATCTCCGCCCAATCGATTTGTTCCAGGCTCATGCTCATAATTCGGGCAATTGATTAGATAGTCTGTAGCAAGCCTCGTATTCCAGAGATTTCTGTCAAGCATACATCCTTCATCACCGGAAAAAATTACGGACAACGTAATGGCAAGGCTGTCGTACGCCTTATAGCGACTGCAGAGGTCATTTCTGATTTTCGGGATCAAACCCATATTGAACGGATAGCTGAAGATCTGATTTGTCTCTGTACATTGAGTAGGCCTGCTCACACGATCTCGATTATCCCAGGCGGCTTGAACACATTCATCGAGATTGTGTCTCGCTCTTCTTCTTGCTTCATTTGGGTTAAAATAGCCTACAGTTCCCTGGCCTGAAAAGGAGGGATATGTTTGGCCGGCGGCACCATTGATGGAAGTCACTGAAACCGAATATTGAGCTGTGCACGAGCGAGTTACATCCTGCGCCGCAACCAATCCAAAGAAGGTTATTCCTCCTAGTAGCAATAATATCAGCATTTGCTTATTCATTTATATCAGCCCGCTTCAATCATCAATAAAGCATGTGAGCCTGGTAAATCCATCTCGAAGTGATAATTAGGTTGTGATTAATAATTAACCTTTATGTCATTAACCATCTATTGTGTAGTCCTGAATGTTTCGAGAATACACAATCTTCTTGTGCGCACACCGAATCAAAAACCATTTTTCAGTTTCAGGGGAATCGATTTTAAAGGGCTGAAAGAGGCTTATCAGGCATGACTACCGAAATTTGGGATCTAATAGATGCCGTCCCTGGTATCAAGCTTGAGAATAAGGGTCACTTGGATTGCCTCATCGATATTATGACGCCCTTCTCATCTGCACCGGCCATGATAGGTACTATTCGCTGCAGAGCTATAAGGAGTGCGAAAAGGCCATTGATATCTTACCGGGATTCATGACTTGCTTAGAGAGCTGCGATGTGCGAATTGGAGTTGCTTGGGTGACTGCAGGATTCCGATCGAGCAAAAGTGGCCGCGTGCACCTGCGCGCAACCGCTTGCGATGTCGAGCGGGCGGGATCGCTGGTTGTCGCTCGGTGGCCCGGGCAAGCCTGCTGACCTGGGAGCAGTGATGGGCAGTAGGAATGTAGCTTGGCGGCACGGATGGATGAGAGGAATCCGGTCGAGCGGGATCGCGGCCTGATCTCGGACGGCAGGAAAAAGATGGGGGGGGGTCGTCGAGTCTCTTAGTTATAATTTCTCTAACAATGCACTCCGACAAAATTTAGTATTTTTTTAGCGGTGAGCGAGCATATTGGATGCCAAAGATTTTTTGGTTTCACACTCAGCAGGTCATTTCCAAATAGTGATTGGCTTAAAGCTTGATTCCACGTCTGCGGCAATATTCTTCGAAATTAATTCCTTGATCCTTATTTTTGAGCAGATATTCATATTCTTCGTCCACATAGGCCGCTTCGCTATAATCAATTTCCTCTTGGCTCTCCTTTGCTTCGACGGCATCCATTTCTAAAACACCTAAGTCTGATCATATCGTATTGATATTTACCCTTATCTGTAATCAGAGTCTCCAGATCTTAGAAACGCATTCGTTAAGATAATTGCATTTTCGTCTTCGTCGATGAAGTATTCCAGCCTATGCCTGCCTACTCTGAGACGATACATCGCAGGAGACCTAAAACCCCTCAGCTTTATGATATCAACCAATGGCCTGGAACGATAGGGATTTTTCTTCAATTCGGCAATGGAAGACCATATATTCAAAATTGCTCGCTCGTCGAGTGTATCGAGGTATTTCTGAGCCCTTGATAAGATGGTTACTGTGTAGGTCATGCGGGCTAGGTATTCATAAATTGCGACCGTATCGTTAATCCTTATCATGATGAAGAAATTAAATACCTTGCGCATGGCAGCATGTTTCAGTAAGCATTGCCGCGATACTCAGGAGTGACCGCTGCCCAGCAACTCCGGGTGCGGCAGAATGCGACCAGGCGGTTG
>JBFYLJ010000157.1:0-20717 GCA_041305465.1 Methanothrix sp. | reverse complement strand
GGTTCATGCTTCTCTACTATTCCTTGCGTACACCAGAGGAGGTATGTGAGCTCTTCCAGGTTTATGGGTTCGCCGGCATACCTCCTGATCGATCTTCGGGATTCAATGGCAGAACGCAGTTCTAGCGCTGGAACGGATATTTTTGCAGGCTTTGGCAGCGAAATTAACCTGCTGTCATCTGGAAAAGGCTTCTCAAGAGGAGGGGCTGGAAGGCCCAGAAATTGGTCTGCACGGGAAAGGCAGTCATATCGGGTCTTCTCCATGAATATTCGTCCGGTGGGCTGCATAAATCATTGTTCCTGGTTTAAGGCATACTTGATTTGCTTAAGGCAAAGTAAGCCAGCAGGGCTTCAAGCTGGATTCTCTCGTTAGCGCCTTCCGTCATGCGAAAATCGATCTCTCCGATTCGGTCGATAAGTCTGACCTTATCCCTGTCGGGTATATCCAGGTCCAGCATGGCCCGGTGAATCTGAACCACCACATCCTGGCCGGAGAGCCCCTTGGAGAGCAGCAGATCGTCCAGTGCCGCTCGCGCTCCCACGAAGTCTCCGGAAAGAGCCGTCTTTATGAAGTCTCGAATCTCCTGCGGCTTGGCGGTGGATGTGATCTGGTAAATCGTCTCCTCGTCCACCTTATCGCCCAGAAGGGCCGCCGCCTGCAGGGCATTGATGGCTTTTCGCATATCTCCGCTGGCTACATATTCAATGGCACAAAGCCCTTCCTCGGATACTATCAGCTTTTCCTCATCCGCGATAAATTTGATGCGCTTCTTGACGGCCACGGCCGATAGGGGCTTGAAGCGGTAGACAGCACAGCGAGACTGGATGGGCTCAATGATCTTGGAAGAGTAGTTGCAGGATAGAATGAACCTGGTTGTGGCTGAGTAGCGCTCCATAGTGCGCCGCAGAGCACTCTGAGCATCATTGGTCAGAGCATCGGCCTCATCTAGAAATATAACCTTAAAATCCGCTTCGCCTAAGGGGGCCATGCGGGCGAAGTCCTTGACCTTGTGGCGGATGATGTCTATACCTCTCTCATCGCTGGCATTCAGCTCGATGAAATTATTGCGCCAGGTCTCGCCAAAGATCTCTTTGACTATGGAGATGGAAGCTGCCGTCTTGCCCACTCCCGGCGGCCCTGAGAACAGAAGATGCGGCAGGTTTCTGGTCTTTACATAGGACTTGAGGCGGCGGATAATCTCATCCTGGCCCACAATGTCATCCAGCTTTTCCGGCCGGTACTTCTCGATCCAGATCTCCTCTTTGATGAATAACTCCTCCTGAGAAAGTGGTTCGTGCTGTCATTATATCAATATTGCTGCAAAGAGCCGCCTAGCGTATCTTCTGGTTCTTGGCAAGGCAACAAAGGCTAAATATAGATGTGTAACATGAAGGCAAAACTGTTTTTTGGAGGATTTCCTATGATCAGCGAGGTGGCTGGGCAGTATAATGCAAAGGATCTGGAAAGCCAGATCAGATTGTTGTGGGAGAAGGAAGATACCTACCGCACGGTTAGGAAGCTGCGGGTGGGCGGCAAGAAATTTTTCTTTGTGGACGGACCGCCTTACACCACGGGTCGCATTCACCTGGGCACCGCCTGGAATAAGGTGATCAAGGACTCTGTTTTGCGCTACAAGTCCATGAACTGTTTTGAGGTAAAGGACCGGGCGGGCTGGGATATGCACGGCCTGCCCATCGAGGTCAAGGTCGAGGAGTCCTTCGGCTTTAGAAACAAGAAGGATATCGAGGCTTATGGCGTCGATAAGTTCATCGCCCGGTGCAAGGAGTTCGCGCTGCGCCAAAAAGACGACATGACTGCGCAGTTTCAGATCCTGGGGGCCTGGCTGGATTGGGAAGATCCCTACATGACTCTCAAGAACGAGTATCTGGAGGCTGCCTGGTGGACTCTGAAAAAGGCGCACGAGAATAACCTCCTGGAGAGGGGTCTACGGGTGGTAAACTGGTGCCCGCGCTGCCAGACAGCCATTGCCGACTCCGAGGTGGAGTACTGGGATGAGACCGACTACTCCATCTATGTCAAATTCCCAGTTCTGGGCGAAGAGAACACCTACATTGTCATCTGGACCACCACTCCCTGGACCATTCCCGCCAACGTGGCAGTGGCTGTGAACCCATCCTTCCAATATTCCAAAGTGCGAGCCTGGAAGGATGGAAAGGCGGAGATCCTCATCATGGCCTCGGACCTGGTTGAGTCTGTTCTCAAGATCGGCCGCTATCAGGACTATGAGCTGTTTTCTACCCTCACGGCTGAGCAAATGCAACAGCTCACATACAGCCACCCTCTGGGCGAGATGGTTCCCCGGCAAAAAGATATTCTGCATAAGGTTTATGCCGCCGACTTCGTGACGGCAGAGAACACCGGCTGCGTGCACATCGCTCCCGGCCACGGTCTTGAGGACTATGAGCTGGGAATGAAAAATCATATGGATATATTCTGCCCTGTGGGTGGAGACGGACGCTATACCGCAGAGGCAGGAGAGAAGTATCAGGGCCTGTATGTTAAGGAAGCCGATAGCGAAGTTATCACCGATCTGGAGGAGCAGGGGCGGCTATTGGCTTCGGGACGGCTCGCGCACCGCTACGGTCATTGCTGGCGCTGCAAGACGCCCATAATTTTCATTGCCACTAGCCAGTGGTTCTTGCGAATATCCGATCTGCGGGACAAAATGCTCGATGAGGTCTCGCGCATAACCTGGTATCCGGAGTGGGCAGGATCGGCTCGCTTCGCTGACTGGATCAACAATGCCCGCGACTGGTGCATCTCGCGGCAGAGATACTGGGGAATTCCCCTGCCTATCTGGACCTGCTCGGCTTGCGGTCATCTGGAGGTTATCGGCACGGCTGCAGAGCTCGAGGAGCGAAGCGGCCAGAAGCTTGCCGATCTGCACCGGCCTGATGTAGACCAGGTCTTCCTGGACTGCCCCTGCGGCGGCAAGATGGTGCGCTCGCCAGATGTCTTTGATGTCTGGTTTGACAGCGCCGTAGCCTCCTGGGCCACATTGCGCTTCCCCAGCCACGAGGAAGAATTCTCTGACTGGTGGCCGGCCGATTTCATAACAGAAGGACACGACCAAACTCGCGGCTGGTTCTACTCTCAACTGGGAGCCTCCATGGTCTCCTTTGGCCGGGCGCCTTACAAGAGCGTCCTCATGCACGGCTTCACCCTGGACGACCAGGGCAGGAAGATGTCCAAGAGCATTGGCAACATCGTCCAGCCGGAGGAGGTTGTGCAAAAGTTTGGGGCCGACATCCTCCGCTTCTATGTGCTGGGAGCCAATGCTCCGTGGGAGGATCTGCACTTCTCCTGGGACGGCGTGGAGAACACCTCTCGTATGCTCAACATCTTCTGGAACGCTTATCGTTTTGCTCTGCCCTACATGGTCCTGGATAAGTTCGATGCCGGGAAGGCGGATCTATCCAGGTACGAGAGCAATTTGCGTCCTGAGGATCGCTGGATTCTGTCCCGCGTGAACAGTCTGATAGAGGATGTCACAGCAGAGATGGAGGGCTACCAGTTGCATCGCATTGTACGCTCCATCTCAGACTTCATACTGGAAGATCTCTCTCGCTGGTACATCCAGCTGGTGCGGCCTCGCACCTGGATTGAACAGGATGATCCAGACAAGCTGGCCGCCTACGCCACCATCTATGAGGTCTTGGTCAAACTCAGTCGAATTATGGCCCCGTTTGCTCCCTTCATCTCCGAATCCATCTACCAGAATCTGGTGAAGGGTCTGGACGAGGGTGCACCTCAATCAGTGCACATGTGCCAGTGGCCTCAGGCCCAAAAAGAGCGGATAGATAAGCGCCTGGAAGAGAGCATGGCACTGGTAAGGGAGGCTTCCATGGCCGCTTCCAATGCTCGCCAAAAAGGTGGCCGGAAATTGCGCTGGCCGGTCTCAGAGATAGTGATTGCTCCGGCGAAAGAGATCTTGGATCTGGGCGAGCTGGAAAACGTCCTTAAAGGCCAGACCAACTCCAAGAAGATAACCGTGCTGGCTGCTGGAGAAAAGCCGAAGATGGACCTGGAGATAGCTCCCGTTCATAAGAAGATCGGGCCGGTTTATAAGGGCGAAGCCAAAGTGGTGGTCGAGGCCATAGCCGCCGCCGATCCGTTTGAGGTAAAGAGACAACTGGACAGCGGTGATGCGACCATATCTCTCGCAGGAAAGGAGTATAAAATAACTGCCGAGATGGTGGCGATCAAGGAATTGCCGCCGCAAAATTTGCCGGCGGCTGAGTTCTCCCGAGGATTCGTCTACGTGGACATCACCCTCACACCACAGCTGGAGGCGGAAGGATATGCCCGCGAGATCATTCGTCGCATTCAGGACATGAGAAAGGAGCTGGATCTGCGCGTGGAAGATCAGATCCGGGCGATCGTCGATATCGAGAGCAAGCCGATCCTCGACTTGGCAATACAAAAGAAGGATCATATTGCCAGCGAGGTTCGAGCTGCAAATTTCCAATTGGGCCTGGGCCTGGAATTGCAGGGAAAGTTGGTTAAAGACTGGGATATAGAGGGTACCTGTGTGAGAATCGGCATAGAGCGGGCTGCATAAGCCAAAATGATTGTTTGATGCTGGAGATATAAACAGATCGCTGGGGTCTTATAAAATGAGCTTGGAGGATGATGTCACGCTGGCACCTGTTCCCGTCAGGGTCAAAGGAGTCTATATCGCCGAATCGGAAGGAAGCGCGCCAGTACCGGTGGTTCTCCTGGAAGATGAGAATGCGAGGATCGTGCCCATATTTGTGGGGCTCTCTGAGGCCGTCTCCATTCATCATGCTCTTTCCGGGGAGCTGTCGCCCCGGCCCATGACCCATGATCTCTTCATCTCTGTCCTGGAAACCCTTTCCGCCAGCATCACCAATGTGCTCATCGATGATCTGGACGGCGGCATCTACTATGCTCGTCTCACTCTCAAGAGCGAGGGCAAACAAAGCGAGATAGATGCCCGGCCTTCTGACTGTCTGGCCCTGGCCCTGAGGAGCCATGCTCCCATCAAGGTGCAGGAGAAGGTAGTCTCGCAGTCCAGCATCAGCAAGAGCGATGTGGATAAGCTGATCAGCATCGAGAATTATTTGCAGTAAACAGAACAGTCACAAAGGTTATCTTCCCAAACCGGCAATTCAGTCGTTATGACTGTGGATTCGGTGCAAGCGCCTTCTGGTAGCCGTTGGAGTGAACCATCTCGTTATATCATGGGTGTGGTCCTGCTCCTGGCAGGGCTGCTCGTGGTGTACATTGGGCGATCGGCCATTCCTCTGGTGATATCTGCCGCACTGCTGGCCTTGATCGTTGATCCGGTTATTCGGTTTTTGGCTGTGCGTCTGCGGATGAATCGGACCCTGGCAATTGTGATTACCTATCTGTTCGTCGTGGTCCTGCTGCTCGTAATTCCCCTGCTTCTCATCCAGCCGCTGGTGGAGGCGGCTAATTTTGCCCTAAAAATTGATCCCAATCTGATTGTACAGAGACTGAGCGACTTTGTCCAATCAGTTTTAACACAATTAGAGCCCCACCAGTGGCTGGCAAGCATATTGAATCCCCCAATTGAATCCTTGCTCAAGGCTCTGAATTATTCTGCATCATCCGCCCAGACCCAGGCTCCTGTCATGCAAATGTCTGTAGCCGATTTGAGCAGCAGGCTTGGAAGGGCACTGGGAGCGGTGGCAGGATTTTTGGGGCCGACCTTTTCCGGTCTAGCTTCTGTATTGTTCACGCTGCTCATGGCGCTGCAAATGACCCTTACCGCGGGTGAGTTTAAGAACTGGTTTTCCGATCTGATTCCTCCAGGTCACGAACCGGAGCTTCACCTGCTGTCTGCAAATATCCACATGACCTGGACCGGTTTTTTGCGTGGTCAGATGCAGCTCATGCTGGCGGTCGGGTTGTTCACCTGGATAGGGGGCATTATTTTGGGATTGCCCCAGGCATTTTTCCTTGGCGTCATTGCGGGATTCATGGAGTTGATCCCCAATGTTGGCCCAGTTCTGGCGGCTGTTCCGGCTGTTCTGATCGCCCTGCTCTTCGGATCAACACATCTGCCTTTCAGCCACCTGACTTTTGCACTGGTAGTGATCGCTTTCTATACGTTTGTCCAGATGCTGGAAAATCAATTCCTGGTGCCGAAGATCATGGGAGGTGCTGTCGATCTTCCTCCCCTGATAGTCTTGATCGGCGTCATTGCTGGTGCCGATGCATTTGGCATAATGGGGGCGCTTCTGGCCACACCGATGATTGCCACGGGAAAATTGATATTTCGTTATATTTATGGAAAGATTATGGAGGACGCGCTTGCTCCGCTGCCGGATGGATCGAAGCCGAATCAGTGACTTGCATTGGGTTTGAGAATTGTGCTGACAGAAAAACCGATAATGCGGCACTCGTGCTTTGTCGTTCCTCGGCCAGATGAGGCATGAAACCCACAGATTAATCTAGAACATGTTGGATTGCATGTCTTCGAGGTCAATTGCATTATGCCGTCAACAAGTCGTCGCCTGGAATACTTTACAGAATCAGTCATTCGCAAAATGACCAGAATCGCCAACTCCTATGGGGCCGTCAACCTCTCTCAGGGATTTCCTGACTTCCAGCCACCCGAGCCGCTTTTGCGCGCCCTTGAATATGTAGCCAAAAATGGACCGCATCAGTATGCAGTAACCTGGGGGGCACAGAATTTCCGAGAAGCCCTGGCCAAAAAACAGACCAAGTTTATGGGCATGCCCATCGACCCGGAGAGAGAGATTGTAGTCACCTGTGGTAGCACAGAAGCCATGATGTCCGCCATGATGACTGTCTGCAATCCTGGAGACAAGGTTATTGTATTTTCGCCTTTTTATGAGAATTATGGTGCAGATGCTATACTCTCCGGTGCAGAGCCCATCTTTGTGCCATTGCATCCCCCCAGCTTCTCATTTGATGAACAGGAGCTGACCGCGGCATTTGAGCAGAGGCCAAAGGCACTCATTCTCTGCAATCCATCCAATCCTACGGGAAAGGTCTTCACATTGGAGGAGTTGCAGTTCATAGCCGAGCTGGCGGATCGGTACGATGTATTCGTGATAACTGATGAGGTCTATGAGCATATCGTCTACAAACCTTACAAGCACATTTATTTTGCGTCTTTGCCCGGCATGTTTGAGAGGACCATATCCTGCAGCTCTCTATCAAAGACCTATTCCATCACAGGATGGAGACTGGGATACTTGATAGCCCCGCCTGCAGTAACAGATGGCGTGAGAAAGGTGCATGATTTTCTGACGGTAGGCGCTCCCGCACCCTTGCAAGAGGCAGCAGTCACAGCGCTTGGCTTTTCGGATGATTATTATGAGGAATTGCGCGAGATGTACACGCGAAAGAGGGACTTTTTCATCAAAGGACTGGATGAAGAAGGTCTCATTTACACTTATCCGCAGGGGGCCTATTATGTGATGATGGATATATCCGAATTCGGCTTCCCGGACGATACCGTCTTCTGCGAATGGATGGCAAAGGAGGTGGGAGTGGCCGCAGTTCCTGGCTCCAGCTTCTTTCGGGAAGATGTAAGGCATTTGATACGTTTTCACTTCGCTAAGAATATAGATACTCTGGAGGATGCCCTGCAGAGGCTTTCCACCTTGAGGAGCAAAGCCAAGAGAGGCATCTCCTGATTGAGATTAACCGGCATGAATGTCAGAGATATTAACTAATAATTATTTTTGAATATTATCAACTACTATATCATCTCTATGGTCTTCTTCGCATACCAAAAAATGGGCATTGTAGCCGATCATGAACATGAGATGTAGATTCCAGAGCCGAGGAACCAATTATCATCCACTTTCATAGCATAGGCGATCTTGAACTCATCTCTGTTGCCGTGTGCTGGATTTGGGAAGATGAAGTAAGTGAATCCTTTCCCTTCCCTGGCAGCATTGAGCGTATTCCACAGTGAATGGACGCCATTGGAATCGGTTACATCCAGCTTGTTTTTTCCAATCCACTCGGGTTTAAATGGATGTGCAAGACAAGTCCCATTAAAATCATAAGCATATATGTAGAGGTCTCTATGTATGAATGAGCCGGTCTTATTGCTAAACTCATCGAGAGCTTTATCTTTACCATTCTCCCGGGCATAGGCGACTGCAGACTCAACAAATGAGACGAGCTGTGTCTTGTTGGATGAGGTGGCCAGTGATTCATTTATAGAGCCCTTCGATTCTCCTTTTGCCAAGGTCGATTGCATGATGAAAACCATGGCAGTCAGCAGCAGGATCACTATAATTAGCGCTTTGCAGTTATTCATAGCTCTAAATTTCAGTCCGACCAACATGAAATACTTTTGCAGCTCACATAAATGTTTCGTGCCTTACATAGTACCGCATCCGCTCTCCGTGAAGCTCTTCTCGAAGACCTCCCTCTCGGGGGAAACCTCGGCGAAGATCTGTGCCTGGAAGTGCTCTACCCGCGTGTCTTCATCTCGCCAGGCATCGGGCGGCAGCCCCGCCTTGACGCAGGTCTGAGAGAGAAACTCCAGCGAGTCGAAACCCCACTCCGGGGCCACCTGAGGCAGGAGCAGGCCCGAGAACGGCCCTTTGGAGACAATCAGCCCGTCCCTGCCGATGATCACCAGATCCGGCAGCTTCTTTTTAGGCTGCGTGTAGACTTGTGGCCTGGTTAGTATGGTAACCTCTACCTCAATTCTCCCCAGCTCTCCCGAACGCACGCAGGGAAAACGCGGATCGCGGCATCCTGCGTTTATAGCCGAGTCCACAATGGCTTTGCATAGCGGCATAATGGGTTGTGGATAGCCGATGCAGCCGCGCAGGTCGCCGTCCTCGTGCAAAGTTACAAAGACGCCCCGCTTCTCCTCGAATACGGGAGGAAGGCCCTGAGGCTGTATGATCTTCTTCTTCTCAGTGTAGCCGGTCAGAGCCTGTCTGGCCAAATGGACGGCCAGGCGTCCCTCTTCCAGTGTCAGCATAAAAAATGCTGTAGGACTGGAAACTATTAAGACTTTCTCTATTTCCAGTCAAGCTTATTCCAGTGCTCGTACTCATGCTCCCAGCTCTCTTTGTTCATCTTCACGAGCGTCTTGAAGTACTCGCGAGTCTCTCTTTGCATCTTCCTCTGCTCTATGTAGTCGCGTTTGATCCTGATATCCTCTGCCAGAGATTTGCCGAGCAGGAAGGCTCTCTTCTCCGCGCCCTCTATTGCCTCAGGCCCCTGGTTCATGGCTGCACCCACGCTTCCCGTGACGAAGGCTCCGAAGTTGAGCATAAGGCCGTCCAGGTAGGTTGTGACCTGATCGTAGTTGCTGCCGCCGCTGGCCACGCTGCAACAGTACTTGCCACTGAGAAGCTGGCAGTGAACTGCATCGGCCATGCGGTCGATGAGTGTCTTCATCTGAGCCGTCACCGAGCGGAAGTAATTTGGCGCTCCCCAGACCAGGCCGTCTGCAGCCAGGATTTTGTCGTAAAGACCCTGGAAGTCGTCTTTGTGCACGCACTTGCCTTCCTTGAAGCAAACCTGGCAAGCGTTGCAGAACTTTATATCAAGCCTGCAGACATCCACCAGCTCCACCTCGGCACCGGAGCCTTTTGCCCCGTCCAGTGCGGCCTGGACCAGCCGCAAAGTAGTGCTCTTTGAGCCACGCGGGCTGGCACAAATTCCTAAGACCTTCATATTCTTTTCCTCCATTAACTTATCATGATATGATCTTGATTTTAACCTTTTTCGATTCAGGTAACCACTGCATTCTTAAAAACCCGCCAGGCCACCAGGAACATAACTGCGGCAAACCCCGTCAGCGCCAAAAAGGAGAGCATGATGTCGGAGCCGCTGTAAACATAATGAATGCCGATGGCATAAAAGTCGTTTCCTACGGCGAAGTAGCGTACCCCGTTCACCAGGTGGGTGAGGGGATTGAACTGGGCGAGCGTTTTCATCGTACTCGGGAAGGCATCAATTGGGTAGAGAGCATTGCTGGCAAAGAAAAGCGGCAAGGTGAGAAGGGTGATGACAGCCTGCAGCCCCTCGGGAGTGTCCATGCTCATGGATATGGCCGAAGAGAGGAAGAGAAATCCTATGGAAAAGACGCCCACAAAGAGCAGCACTCCTAAGACTGACCCTGCCGTCTGCATCAAGGTGTAGCCGGGAAAGAAGCGCACCCCTATGAGAAGGCCAAAACCCATGATGACCATTACCTGGATGAAGGATTTGGTGACGCCGGAAAGGCCAATGCCCAGGATTATGTGATTGCGGGGCATGGGGCTGGCTAGAAGCTCTCTCATCAGCCCCCAGTTCTTGTCGAATAGTAAGGTGATTCCTCCAAAGAGGCTGGTAAATAGGGTGGTCAGAGCAATCACTCCTGCCCCCATGAAGGTCAGGTAGGAGACGGCTGTCGCTCCCTCTGGCAGGGTCATGCCCGCGCTGAGCCTTGAAAAGTTGCTGGACATGGCCGCCCCGTAAAGCGCCATCCATAGAGCCGGCTGAATGAGAGAGACGACGAGAGCAATTCGAAAGCGCACGAAGCGAAGCATATCGCGCCAGTAGATTGTCAAGAATTCCCAGGACATATCATCTGCCTCCTTTAGGCACAATCCGGTGCAGCTTTCCCGCCCCTGCCTCTCTGATATCTCTTCCAGTGTGATGCACGAATACGTCATCTAATGTGGGCTTTTTCAGGTTTACGCTGATGATCTCGATGCCCTTTTCCCTAAGCCGGTTCATGATGATGGGAAGACAGTGCGTTCCGTCCGCGTTGATGGTGATGGCCAAACCGGCGGCTGCTGTCTTGACAGCTCGAACGGCCTTCATGCCCCTCAGCATTTCTTCCGTCCCGGCGTTGTCGCTGGTGTCCAGGTAGATCATATCATTTCCCAAGGCATCTTTGAGCGTTGTCGGATCACCGGAAGCTATGATCTTGCCGTGGTCCAGGATATCGATCCAGTTGCTTACCTGGTCTGCTTCATCCATATAGTGAGTTGTAAGAAAGATGGTAGTTCCGGAATCGTTGACCTTTTTGATGTAGTCCCACAGACGGCGCCTAGTCTGTGTATCCAGGCCGATGGTGGGCTCATCAAGAAAGAGTACTTTGGGTCTGGTCATCAGTCCCCGGCCGATCTCCAGCCGCCGCTTCATGCCGCCGGAGAGAAAGCGGGTGCGAACATCTCTTTTCTCCTCCAGCTCCACCAGTTTTATGATCTCATCAATTCTCTCTTTTCGCTCTGCTTTGGGCATGGAGTAGATGCGGCCGTGCAGCTCCAGGGTCTCCCAGACTGTAAGATCGCGGTCCAGTGTCTCATCCTGAAATACGATGCCGATGGAGCGGCGCACCTGCTGCGGCTCTTTGGCCAGATCGTATCCGGCAATGATGACGCTGCCGCTTTGCACTGGCAGAAGTGTTGTGAGGATATTGATGACTGTGCTCTTCCCAGCTCCGTTGGGTCCCAGGAAGGAGAAAATCTCTCCCTCTCGCACGAAGAAGCTGATTTTGTCTACGGCTTTAAAATTGCCGTACTTGTATTCGAGGTCCTTGACCTCTATGATTCTATCGCTCATTTTCAGTCCCGACTTCCTACCTCTGAGAATTTATAGATGGTAGCTTAACAGTTGACGCAATGGTTGATGGAGTGATTTAATTGACAAAGACTGAAGATTTCTTGATGGAAGCATTTGCCGGAGAGTCGCAGGCGAACAGGAAGTACACCGCTTTTGCCTCCCAGGCTGATAAAGAGGGCTTTGCTCAGGCTGCCAAGCTCTTTCGGGCTGCTGCCGAGGCGGAAGCAGTGCATGCCGCCAACCACCTGCGCGCCCTGAAGGCCATCAAGACCAGCAAAGAGAACCTGCGCGAGGCAATAGCAGGCGAAACGCACGAGTTCAAGGAGATGTATCCGGAGATGATAGCTGCAGCGAAATCCGAAGGTGCCAGGGACGCGGAGCGCAGCTTCAATTTCGCCAATGCGGTGGAGGAGTACCACGCCCGGCTCTATCATGACATGCTGGAGAATCTGGAGGCAAAGACAGAGAGCTATCCTTATTTCATCTGCCCGGTATGCGGCATGACTGTGGAGCGTGAGGCCCCGGAGAAGTGCCCGGTATGCGGCGTGAAGGGATCGATGTTCAGGAAGGTTGAATAGATTTCAAAACGGTGTGATGCCAGCGGCAAAGCAGCCTGCCAGAAATCCCAGGATCACACCAACATTAAGGAAGGGCAGTCCCGCCTGAGGCTTATCTCGCGAGGTGGTCATTAAAGCCAGGAAACCAAGATAGGTTCCCAGCATGGCTCCTATCGTCGGAAGATTTATGCCCAAAAATCCACCGGCAGGAAGCGATGTAAAAGCCGATATTACCAGAATGGTGGGTATAATGGCATCTCCCAGGCCCAGGAAGAATGCGCCCCTCTTGCGGCTTGTCTGGTTGCCGCAGTCTGCACTGCGGTCTGCATTGCCATTCGGCTGATCTCTGACCTGCGAAGTTGAGGCGGGCGCAGGATCTTTTCTGAAGCTGTAGCTTCGGCTCCTCGGCACCACGAATAGCAGGGGAGCTTTTATCTTGATCACGCCCTCCGCCAATGAGACCATATGGCGGGTCTTGTAAACGGAGATGGCATCGTAGACTGCCAGGATGATCAATAGCAGCAGCGTTGGAAGGATGGTCATGCTCACTCCGAATAGCGAGCTGATGCCGGCGCAAACGGCAATGCCGAAGAGGTCTATTACATACCACTCCGGATAGTAACGAAGCAGAAGAAGCCCGCCAACTGTAGGAAGCAGCGCCAGAAGAGGCGAGACAAAAGCCACCATTAGATAATATATGCTTGTGGCAATAGATATTTGTATAAATCCGTTGACGATCCAACTCTTCTTTTTTTTGATGGCCAGGAGAAGAAGAGCGGTGAAGGCCAGTATGAGAAGCATATAGATAAAGGGATTAGAAGTCGATGCAGGATCTGCAAAGACCCTGTTATCGCTAGCCGAGATAGCCGGGGTAATCGCCAAAGCGAGAAGCTGAACGGCTATTATGAAGAGCAGCATAACCAGTACCGGAACCCTCGAACTCGCCGACATATCTCTCCCGTTGCTCAAAGGCTCCGCCTGGGCGCTTGATTCTCTTCATTCTTTCTTTTCTCTTCCAGAAGCTCGATATAGGAGCTTCGAATCGACTCGCGAAGACCCAGCTTGCTCAATATGGATAAGACCCTATCCCTCTGTCCCTCATAATCGCCGGCGCCCTCCGCTTCTATCTCCACAAAGAGGCCCAGCCCTTCAACCTCGTCCATGGCCAGAACAGCGCCTTCATAGGAATACTTGCTTCTTTGCTTTCTCACCTGAGCAGAGAGCACAAATCCCAAGGCAGAGAGGATCTGCTCCATCTGCGAAGGATCGTCGATCTTCACTGTCAATTCCAGGCGCGACTTGGTGGTCTGATCAAGCTTGGGCCCCTTGTAAGTCAGACGCGCTCCATCCTCCTTGATGCGAATTCGCAGGGCCTCATCGCTGATTCTAAAGTCGCGCTGTGGGGAGTTGAAATAAAGGTCGTGGTGATTTTCCACCGCCACGAGAGTGGCCCCCAGATCGGCAAACCTTTTTGCAATGTCGTTTGGGGCGCGGGCCTTGACCTCGACCTCGATCATCTTCGGACCAGTACGGTGGCTTTTTCCAGGTGCAGAATATCTACTGCTTCACCTGCTGAAAGACTCTCCACGATTATCTCTGCTGCCTGCGGCGGAACCTCTACGATCTCATCGTCTACTGGGACTGCAATTGTTCCCCCTGTCTTCATATCGGCAACCAGGGTCGGGTCCATGCCGCTCAGAGCTTTTATGATCTTGCCGCTCTTGTCCTTGAACATGGGGCCTATTACCTTCATCTGTGGCTTGACTGCCATGGGCCTCATCTCTATCTGGGGGCTTCCTGTACGGCTTTCTACCTGGGAATTGGCTACGCCTACCAGATCAATGGTCTCCAGGGCAAGGTCTGAGTATACTACTATTCCTTGCAAAGGTGAATTGAGGGCCATGCCTTTCTCTGCTTTGTAGCGGCGCAAAGCTGCAGCAATCTCTTTTATAGCAAGCCCTGCTGAGTCTATTGCCATGCCGGACGGCTCCGGCCAGCTTTGCACGTGCACACTCTTTCCTGTTAGGGTATGATGAATCTCCTCGGAGATAAATGGTGTAAAGGGCGCCATGAGTTGGGAGAGCGTCTTTAGAGCCGTATAAAGGGTATTTTGGGCGGCTCTCTTCTCAGGACCATCCGGGCCGTAGAGACGGGCCTTGACCAGCTCGATGTAGTTGTCAGCTAAAACCTCCCAGGCAAAGCCGCGAATCGCTTTCATGGCTTCATCAAACTGATAAGCGTCCATGGCAGTGGTCGTCTTTATGATGAGCGAATCCAGCTCCCACAAGAGCCATCGATCCACTTGACCGGGATTTGCATCAACTCTGGCAATCAGGGGCAGCGAGAAGCGATAGATCGACCAGAGCTTCTGTTGGAAGCGGCTAGCTGCAGTAATCTCCTTCCACTGGAACATGATGTCGTTTCCTGGAGAGCCGCCCATTGCCCCCCATTGGCGAAGCGCATCGGCGCCATTGGTCAGGAAGACCTCTTCGGGACGTATGAAATTGTTCAGGGACTTGGACATCTTGTGGCCGTCCTCTCCCAGAGCCATGCCGTTGATGAGAATGGTATCCCAGGGCTTGACATCCACCAGGGACTTCGTGCGCAAAATCGTGTAAAACGCCCAGGTGCGGATGATGTCATGCCCCTGCGGTCGCAATTGCGTAGGCATGCGCAGATCCTTTCTATCCGGCCAGCCGGCTACGGCGAGAGCTGAGATGGAGCTGTCCATCCAGGTATCCAGAACATCCTGCTCCGCAATGAAATCAGTGCTTCCACACTTGCATTTCTCGGGCGGATTGGTCTGGTTGGGATCGAGAGGAAGCCACTCTTCCCTGGCAATTTTCGGTTCCTGACAATGGCGACAGTACCAGACGGGTATGGGTGTGGCGAAGATCCTCTGCCGGGAGATGCACCAGTCCCATTCCATAGAATCAGCCCAGTTCTTGAGTCGGACCTGCATGTGAGGGGGCACCCACTCGATTTCTTCTGCCGTCTTCTTGATCTCCTCCCGGTTGATCTTGACAAACCACTGCTGCTCGGAAAGAATCTCAATGGGGGTTTTGCACCGCCAGCAGAGGCCTACATTCTGCTCCAACGGCTCCTGTTTGAAGATTATCCCCTCATTTACCATGTCCTGGGTGATCTTCTGCTTGGCCTGCGTAACACTAAGGCCCGCGTAGGGCCCGGCGATGTCAGTGAGCATTCCCTCTCGATCTATGGCCTGGCGCAGGGGAAGGTGATGCTCCAGCCACCATCTCACATCCTGCCGATCTCCGAATGTGCAGATCATGACAATTCCTGTGCCAAAGCTCGTATCCACCACAGGATCAGCCAGCACTGGAACCTCGTAATTGAATATGGGAACTGAGACATTCTTGCCGATATATTTGCGATAGCGTTCATCATCAGGATTCACAGCTACGGCCACGCAGGCCGGCAGCAGCTCAGGTCGAGAGGTGGCAATCTGCATCTCGCCGTCCTGTGCAGAAAAACGCATATAGTTTAGAGTCGTGGTTCGTGAATCGTATTCCACTTCAGCAAAGGCAATGGCTGTTGCGCAGCGAGGACACCAGTTGACTGGATGGTTCGCGCGGTATATCTGGCCGCTTTTGCACATGCGCACAAAAGAGGTTTGCGTCTTGACATAGTACTCAGGCTTCATGGTTACGTATTCGTTGGACCAGTCTATGGACAGGCCCAGACGTCCCATGGAGAGATGAAAACGCTCGATGGCCTCAAAGGTCAGCTTCTCGCACAGGCGCCGAAACTCTTCTCTGGGGACCTGGTTCTTGGTGATATGATTTATCTGCTCTACCTTTACTTCAGTCGGAAGACCATGGCAGTCCCAGCCTTGCGGGAACATGACATTATAGCCCCGCATGCGCTTGTAGCGCGCTACGTAGTCGATGTAACACCAGTTAAGAGCGTTTCCGATATGGAAGTCTCCCGTAGGATAAGGTGGGGGTGTGTCAATGATGTATTGCGGTTTTTTCGATTCCCAATCGAAATGATAAATAGAACTGTCCCAACTCTGCACCCATTTTTTTTCCACTTCACTAAAGTTGTACTCCTTGGAGACCTCGCTCATCAGAATGCTCCTGCTTTTTGGCTGCCAGAGTTGATGAACACAATGTTAATAGGATTATCGGTAGACCATTAGCAATATGGAGCTTCTGATCTATCATGCTAATCAATGCAACCCAAAGAAATGCTCTGGAAAAAGGCTAGCCCGCTTCGATCTGGTTCGCCTGACCCATCATATTGACCAGCTGAGGACGTACCTGGTCCTCAGTCCTTTTTCACAAAAGGCACTCTCTCCCGAGGACAAGGGGGCAAGGGGGCTAGCTGCCCTGGACTGTAGCTGGGCTCACGCCGAGGAGGTCTTCATGCGCTCTCGGCTAACGGAGAGAGCACTGCCATTCCTGGTGGCCGCCAATCCTGTGAACTATGGAAAGCCTTTCAAGCTCTCTACAGTGGAGGCACTGGCCGCGGGGCTGATAATATTGGGTGAGAGAGAGCAGGCAGAATTGATCCTCTCTAAATTCAACTGGGGTCATGTATTTTTAAAACTTAACCAGGAGCCTTTGCAGGAGTATGCCTCCGCGAAGGACTCAGCAGAGGTGGTGAGAATTCAAGAGGCATATCTCTCTTCATAGATATCCTCCGAATTGATTCGTCATCATAAGAATTGAAATTATCTGGGCGCGCTATCTTGGAGAAGCAGGTGGTGCATCTTGTCCCTTTTGGTCTCCAGATATCTTCTGTTAATACTATTGGGCTCGATTTCCAGGGGAATGCGCTCGACTATCTTCAGGCCATATCCTTCCAGGCCAACCACTTTGCGGGGGTTGTTGGTCAGGAGACGAATCTCCTTTATTCCAAGATCGACCAGGATCTGAGCGCCAATGCCGTAATCCCGAAGGTCCGCCGGGTAGCCCAGTTCGTTGTTGGCTTCAACAGTATCTGATCCCGCGTCCTGCAGGGCATAAGCGCGCAGCTTGTTGGCAAGGCCAATGCCCCTGCCCTCCTGGCGCATATAAAGCAGAACTCCATTTCCGTTCTCGCTGATGAGGTTGAGGGCTTTTCGAAGCTGCTCGCCGCAATCGCAGCGTTTGGAGGAGAAGACATCACCTGTGAGGCACTCTGAATGCACTCTTACCAGGGCATCAGGGGCCTGCGGATCCCCGGCCACGAAAGCTATGTGACACTGCTCATCTAAAAGGGACTCGTAACCTATAGCCCTGAAGTATCCGTAATCCGTGGGCATGCTCACATCCGAGACCTTGCGGATCAGCTTCTCGCGCTGCATGCGGTAGCTGATAAGGCTCTCAATGGTCAGCATTCTAATGCCGTGCTGCTCGGCAAATATCTCTAGTTCAGGCAGCCTGGCCATGCTGCCGTCATCATTCATGATCTCACAAATGACGCCCGCTGGATAGAGGCCTGCCAGTCGTGCCAGGTCCACGCAAGCTTCGGTATGGCCGGTACGCCGCAAGACACCACCCACTTTAGCTTGCAGAGGAAAGAGATGGCCCGGAGTGACAATATCGCGGGCCCTCGTTTTGGGGTCTATGAGAGTATGAACTGTCGTTGCCCGATCAAAAGCGGAAATACCGGTGGTGGTGTTGGCCTTGGCATCTACAGATATCGTAAATGCCGTGCCCATCGATTCTGTATTCTGGGCAGTCATGAGCTGAAGGCCCAGCTCTCGCAGCCGTTCGGCAGTCATGGGCATGCAAATCAGTCCGCGGGCGAAGCGAGCCATGAAATTGATGGCATCAGGCGTCACCTTCTCGGCGGCCATCATCAGGTCACCCTCGTTCTCTCGGTTCTCATCGTCCAATACTATGATGAAGCGGCCTGATTGGAGATCTGAAATCGCATCTTCAACAGAGCAAAATTGCATATGAAACGGTTGCATCACTGCCTGATACTTAAGAGTTTTTATTGAATGATCCAAAATCCGGGCTAATAGTCGTCTCCGTTCGTTCTCTGTGTTCTCTGCGCCTCTGCGGTTAATTCCCCAATGCCCAGGATTTGATTATTCAGCTACGATTACTAACCGCAGAGACGCAGAGGTCGCAGAGACGCGAAATTACCTTAATAGAGCCCAGGCACAATTAGTCCCAAACCCCGGCAAGCTCTGCGCTACATTTGCTGCAATGCCCATCGATCATCGAATTTCTCAGTACCTGATATCCGAGCCGTTCGATGAGAACCTCTTTGCAGACCGGGCAGATGGTATTCTCGCTCTCGCCAGGGAGATTGCCAGCGTAGACATACTTCAAGCCAGCTTCGCGGCCCGCCGATAGGCCTCTTCGAAGCGAATCGATCCCTGTCCTGGGAACCTCTTTCATCTTATACATGGGATAAAAGGCTGAGATATGCCAGGGGATATTGGGACTGACGCCGGCCAAAAAGGCAGCCAGATCCGCCAGCACTGCCTCCGAGTCGTTGTAACCGGGAATGAGAAGGGTTGTAACTTCCACAAAGACACCCTTCTTCCAGAACAGCTCGATGTTTTGCTCTACAGGCTCCAGGCTAGCTCCACAGACGTTTCGGTAGAATTGATCATCACCCTTCAGATCAATGTTAATGCCGTCTAATAAGGGAATAATTTGTTGTGCTGCCTCTTCACCCATGTAGCCGTTGCTGACAAAGACATTCTTGAGTCCTGCTTGATGGGCCAATGTAGCTACATCAAAAGCATACTCGAAGAAGATGGTGGGTTCGGAATAAGTGTAGGCGATGGACCGGCAGCCAAGAGCACAAGCCTTGGCAACCACGCTCTCTGGGCTTACAAATTCTCCCGGAATCAGTCCGGTCTCTCGAGGCAATTGAGAAATATCCGCGTTCTGGCAATGCAGGCAGCGAAAGTTGCAGCCTACGGTGGCTATGGAATAGGCGAGGCTTCCCGGCAGAAAATGATAGAAGGGCTTCTTCTCGATTGGATCAGCATTGGCCGCTACCAGACTTCCGTATACCAGGGTCATGAGCTTTTCATTCTGGTTTTCCCGTACCCCGCATAATCCCCTCTTTCCAGGCCGGATGCGACATTGCTGGTGGCAGAGACTGCACATAGCGTCTCCGCTTTGCTTTATCCAGAATTGCGCCTCTTTAATCGTCTCTGGTGCCATGAAATTCACCCGAGTAATCAAAGGTGCTCATAATATGTATAGTAATATGTATAAAAATGGCTTTCAGGGCAAGAAATGCCCTCTACTCTCTTCTGCTCAGCACCAGACCTGCGATTGCCAGGAGGCCGGCTATGGCAAAGATGCCCTCAAATCCTGGAGCGGCTTTCTCTTCGCTCTTAGCGGCTTCATCGACTTCTTCCTTTACTTCCTCAGCCTTAACAGATGCGTCCTCAGAAACGGCAGCAACTTCTTCTTTTACCTCTTCTGCAGCGTGCTCCGTGGCATTGATATCATTCTCCGTGGTTTTGGCAGCTTCGGCGACATTCTCTTTTGCCTCTTCTGCGGAATGCTCGGCGACATTGATATCCGTCTCAATTGCCTCTTTGGCCCCAGACTCTTCCGCATTTACAACCATAGCTGCTGTAAACAACATCATCAGTGCTACAAGCATAATTGATACGAGCTTCATTATTGTTAGACCTCCTTTAATTAGCCTTCCAGATCATCCGTGAAAAATTCTCCGAAGCAACAACCAAAGAATTGGCAATTCAGTCTTATCAAATGCAACCTCAAAGCCCTCCATTCCATTAAAGATGATCCAGCAATTTTGCATCGCAGAATATCCTATATATCCTTTTTGGTATGAGTTGAACCTATTGCGTCAATAGATAATTTTGAGCAGAAATAATTAACAAGACTGACTAAAAAAGAGATAGTTCTGGAGAGCCCGAGAGCACTCCAGCTATTTGATTTACTCTCTGCGGCCAAGTACCAAGAATGCAACTGCCAGGAGTCCGGCGATAGCGAAGATGCTCTCGAATCCGGGCTGCTCCTTAGCGGCGGTCTCAGTCTTGTTCTCTTCCTTGGCGGGCTCGGCAGCGGCGTGCTCAGCGACTGCCTCTTCTGTCTTGTTTTCTTCGACTACAGGTGCCTCTTCAGCGGCAGGTGCAGCCTCAGCGGCAGGTGCGGCTTCAGCGGCAGGTGCGGCCTCGACAGCGGGTGCGGCTTCAGCGGCAGCGCCCTCAATGGTTACTTCCTTGTAGATGTAGTATCTCTGTGGGTTAGCGTCATCGACTACATCCTGGTCGGATGTCTTGATGCTTACGTCGCCCATCAGTTCGATGTCCTTGTTCTTGCTCAGAGTTACCGTGTTGTCCTTGTTGTCCATGGTGATGGTGTCGGCAGAGACGCTTGCGATTCTCATCTTGTTGTACTCTGTATCGACCTTGACCTCTGTTGCAACATCGGAAATCTGCCAGATGCCGTCAATGGTGGCCAGGTTAGAGTCGGAGCCGCGGAAAGCGTTCTTGAAGTGAGCGGCGATGATTACCAGGTCCTTGGAGTCTCCTACGGTCTTCTTGTAGTAGTAGGTCTTGTCGGCCATGGTCGGGTTATCCTTGGACGGGGAAATGACCTTGCTGTCTACTACGGATCCATCCTTGGAGAGCTCGAG
>JBFYLJ010000156.1:0-19279 GCA_041305465.1 Methanothrix sp. | reverse complement strand
TCAACAACGCCAACAACTCTTGGTCTGATTCTTCCAATACCTGGCACTCTCCCACGAAAATCGAGTACAAAGGCAATACCACCTACGTCGGGAACCGCTGGTCCGATTATGCGGGCTGGGACTGTAGTGGCGACGGCATCGGCGACTCGCCTTATCCGATCCCTGGCGGGTCGGAGCAGGACAGCTTCCCGCTGACGAACCGCAGCGGCACAAGAACCCTCACCGTCTGCGCCTCGGGCTGCAACTTCACCTCGATCCAGGCCGCCATCGACGCTGCCTGTCCCGGCGACACCATAGAGGTTGAGAGCGGGACCTATTATGAGCATGTCAATGTGAACAAGGCCCTCATCATGAGCGGGGTCGGCTCGCCGGTTGTGGATGGCAGCAGCACCGGGAACGCTATCACCGTGAACGCCGACGGCTGCACTATTCAGGGATTTGTGGCCAGGAATTCGGGGGATCATGCGGGAATCGAGATAGATTCCAAAAACAATACTATCTCGAGCAACACTGCTATCAGCAACGACATCGGCATATTCCTCGATTCCTCCCGCAGCAATACAATCTCAGACAATACCGCCATCAATAACTCTTTTTCAGGGATTTGCCTCATTTCCTCCAGCAACAACACCATGTCGGATAATCTCGCCACCGGCCGAGAATTCTGCATCTATCTCGATTCATCCAACAGCAATATCATCTCGGGTAATAACGCCAACGGCAAAGAATTCGGCATCTATCTCGATTCATCCAGCAGCAATATCATCTCGGGCAATAACGCCAACAATAACACCAGGACAGGGATTCTCCTCCAACAATCCAGCAACATTAACACCATCTCGGATAATTTCGCCAACGATAACCAAGGCGGCATCTTCCTCGATTCATCCAGCAGCAATATCATCTCGGGCAATAACGCCAACAATAACTCTTGGAGAGGGATTTGCCTCGATTCCTCCAGCAACAACACCATCTCAGATAATCTCGCCACCGGCAGAGACACTGGTATCTTGCTCCTTGCCTCCAGCAGTAATACCATCTCGGGAAATAACGCCAGCAATAACATTGCGATAGGGATTTTTCTCTCTTCCGCCAGCAACAACATCATCTCGGATAATCTCGCTACCGGCAACCATATTCAAGACATTTCCCTAGATTCCTCCAGCAACAACAACATCTTTAGGAATCATTTTGATTATGCTAATTCAAACGGGGATAACCAATGGAACACCGTCGAGAAAGTTAACTATTATTATCCGGAAGGCAATTATTATAATTATACTGGCAATTACTGGTCGAATTACGAGGGATCGGATCCTGACCATGACGGCATCGGCAATGAGCCCTATTCTATTGAGGGCGGGCCAGAAAAAGATTATTATCCGTTGTTGGAGGGTGTAGCATTAACTAATTCTGGTTCAATCCAGATATCTCAGGAGGGCTCACTTAAGACCGGCCAGCCATCAAGCAACGCCCGATATATCTTGATGGTAACCAACCTCGGCGATTCTGAATTAACCAACATCAGTATAACTGACCAGCTCTCCAAAGGAATTGATGCCGTATTCGTAGAGAGCGGCCCTGTGCCCGACGTTTCCCTGGAGAATGAGAACGGCACCCGAATTCTGCTCTGGCAGGACCCTGGTCCGCTCAGTCCGGGTGAGACTAAGGAGATCAACCTGGTGGCTCTCATAGAAGATGAGCTTCCCGAAACCCTGATCAGCAAGGCCAGTGTCCAGGCCAACTCTGAAGACGGCCAAAAGCTGATCGATGAAGATACCCTGGAGCTGAACGCAGCAGCAAACATCAGCATAGAAAAAGAGGCAACTCCCTCTTTTGCTCAGCCCTCCGACTTGGTGACATTCAGCATCAATATCACCAACACCGGCCAGAAGGAATTGGTATCAGTTCTGGTCAAGGACAGCATGCCGCAGGGAATTAGCTATGTTTCCGGCGATATCAATGCAACCGCTTCGGGTGATATGGTCTCCTGGCCGGATCTGGGCCCCATGCAGCCGGGAGAATGGAAGTCCATCAGTCTGGTTGGCGTGGTTAAAGAAGATGCCACAGGGATGCAGACCAATACCGTCAGTGTGACGGCAAACACTACCGAAGGCGGTGTTGTCTCCGCCTCGGACAGCACGAATGTCGATATCCTTTCCCTCAATGTGAGCAAGCAGGCAGACAGGAAGACTGTGAAGCGCGGCGAGAACATCACCTATACCATCACCATCTGCAACACCGGCAGCCTTCCGCTGGATGACGTCATCGCCTGGGATGCCATCGACTCGCAGGTCATCCTGCTCTACAGCTCAATGGAGACAGAAAAAGACGGCAAATGGCACCTGGGAACTCTTGCCCCCGGCGAGTGTGCTGTGATCACATTGATGGTCCATGTCCCGGAGACGAATTTAAAATTTGATATGACCTCATCCGTATCCGGAGAGGGCTATGTCAATGTGGCCGATGACTACTCCACCACCCTGCCGCAGTTCGTCATAAAGAATACCGTCCGTGCCCTATCCACAAGCACCAAAAAGCAGGTCCAGGATACATCTTTGGTAACAGTTTTAGGTGAAGCGGGCACAGAGCTGTCCAGCCGGGAGCACGGCAGCGGCCTCTACCAGAGCGAAGATGAGATTCGTATGATTATGGAGAACAAATCCATCCAGATGAACAAATCCGTAACTGCCAGGCTGCAGCCTGTAGTCTTGAGACTCTACGACAGGCGCACCGTCAATTCCTCTTCTCCCTGGACAGAGAGGACCCAAGCCAGGAACCGTATCACCGGAACATCCATGACTGGCTCATTCTCCCATGCCCAAAACATCAGCCTTGAGAGCCACATAAAACTGGATGAAAACGAATCGGTTATGGAACAATCCTCCGAGTTTGAAGGCCTGGGCCGGTTTGGCCTGCAAAAAAAACAGGCGGACGGAAAGACGAGCCTCCTGGATATTCTGGAAGACTATGCTGGAAGCTTTAAAGTCTATCAGAAGATTGACGAATACGGCTCGAGTGTAATATCAAAGAAATCCGCCTCAGGATCAGGATTTGTGGCAGGAGACAGAAGAATAGGAGAGAGCCAGAGGAGCCATGAATCAGGAACAGGAAATTACTCTTCTCAGGAGGAGATCCAGACATACACCAATTACATCTACAAGGATATCAATCTGACCACATCTCCGGTCGGCCTGAACCCGACCATATCCATCTGGCCCAATCGATCATTGAACTGGAGTGAGGGCATCTACTCCAGAGATCCGGGCAGCACCTACCTTGGAGAAGAGTATCGCAACCTGGATGATATGCAAAAGCAGACCTTCGTGACAGGCCTGAACACCATTCAAACCGAGGCCAACTTCACTGGCAGCGCCCGCTATCGCCAGGCCATAGAAGGCGAAATGGACCTGGAGCAAGAATACATCGGCAAATATTCCATTAGACAAAAGACGAGTATACAGGGAACAGCCCGTTACGACCGTCCCCATATCAATGTAATCAAGGACGGGGAAATCATAAGTCAATCCAATCCCAGCAAAACTTATGCTAGATATACAATTGCTGTGGAAAACGATGGCAACAAAATACTCTCACCCGTTTATGTAACTGACCTCTTCCCGCCCGGAGCCCTTTATGTCAACTCCTCCCTCCGGCCCAGCCTGACCAGCTCCAGCGCCAACTGGACCCTCACTCATCTGCCCGTGGGCGGGAGGTCTGAGATCACCCTCTGGCTGGAGATGGGAGAAGACCTGAGCGGCACACTGGTCAACCGTGTGGCGGCCTCAGGAAGTCACGAGGCGGGCTGGGCCTACGCCAGCAATATCTCCGTCATTAAAGGCGGCTGGCTGCAACTTCCTCCGTTCGAGGATCAGATCGTGGTCAAGAAGAGTGCCTATGTCAATAAATCCGCCAGCGATCTGGTCTGGTACTACCTCAGCATTGAGAATCTCTGCAATTTCACCACCAGCCTCATTGTAACCGACAGCCTGCCCCAAGGTATGAAGCTAGTAGAGGCCACTCCTGACATCACCAGCTTTGACCGTGAAAGCAATACTATCACCTGGAATGTCATATCGCTCAAACCGCAAAGCACTATGTCCATAATCTACAAGGTCCTTGTCACAAAAGGAGGTAGGATGGTCAATCAGGTTAAAGTTGAGGCGGTATCGTTGGAGGGCTACGACATATTGCCTGCTTATGACAGCACCGTCCTGAAGATCGGCAATAAGAGCAGTAAAACATATTCAGATGAATGGATGCCTCCCGAGGAGTGGGATATCCAATGCTCCGGCACATCCTGTCCATGATCTATTATTGATCTTAGGAGGATTTCTTCTCATCCTCATTCTTCTGTTCCTTTGCCTTATCCACGGACTGGCTTTTACCCTTGCCGGCATTTGCCTTGATCTTGCTCAATATCCACTTGAGCAGCCCGGATCCCATGATCAGGGTTCCCACAATGAACTGCCAATTCTTCTCGAAGAACCCTTCTGTCTTCTCGGCCACAGGCACCTCTCTTGAAGTCACGCTTATATGAGTGGAGAATACCTTCGAGTCTATAGTCATGGGACCCTGACCGGGCAGGATTATCTCAGCAAAGGCCGAGAGGGTGAGATCATGCATTCCTGATTCCAGAGGGGTTACATCCCACAGCCATTCTTGATGACCGCTCTTGGTTACCAATTGCCTTTCGTCGGTTATGGAATCGATATCGAACTTGGGACCGGTAAGCCTTACTTTCATGAAGGTGCTGACCGGAATGCTCTCTACTTTGGCATCTCCCTGGGACGATAAGCCGGCTATGAGATCTTCAACGTCCTCATTAATTGATATTCGGGTTTCTACCCTATAGACCTCACCCACCGTCATCTTCCTATCTGGTTCAAAGGCTATTTTCCCCATGCAGAGCTTGGACTTCTCAGCCTCAACCAGAGATGAATAATCGATTGTTACTACCTCAGGTGAGTGGTCTTCGCCTTCTCCACCGCGAGTTCCCTTCTCGGCTTGAATCCGGTTATCTCTAAGGTTATTGCTATCGCTTCCCGGTCCGTAGTCTACATTATCCTGACCGTTGTTCAAAATATAATTTGAGGTTACATTATTGCGGTTTGAGGGATCGAGATATATGCCGCTCAAATTGCCGAATTCAACCTCGTTCTTCCAGATTGCATTTTCATCGGAATCTTGGAGCTTGATACCATCGCTCCAGCTGCTCTCCACCCGATTTTGAGAGATAGCGTTGGAGATTGAATCCTCTAGGTATATACCATGGCCATTTTTCTTAAGATGGTTACCATCGACTATGTTGCTCTCCGAGTCGATGAGAGAGATCCCCGTCATACAATCACTCAAGCTGCATCCAATAACCTGGGACATTGATGTATTGTAGAGGCATATTCCATGATAAGAATTGCTGATCTCCTGCTCTTTAACTGTGATATTGCTGCAATCAAGGCAATATACAGCCCCAGCATTATCGTTCTTATCTATTACCGCTCCATTCGAACCTATGAGAAAGATAATGGGCTTTCCATCGGCCAGGTTGTCCGGCTCAATTGAATTAAGCATGTGGCTGCGGTTTTCCGCCAATAAGGCAAAGTTATACTGATTCGAGGTGAGATTGTTTCTTATCAGGCGGGAGCTGCCAGAAGATTCTAGAAACATTCCATAGCCATTTTGATATGCACTATTGTTGGTCAGATTATTCTCAAGACTATCCTTTAGCCAGATTCCCCTTCCGCTATTCACAGAGAGAAGATTGGAAGCAAGAGTATTGCCCCTCGAATTGAGAAGGCTGATGCCATGCTGGTTATATGCTGCCTTGTTCTCTTCCAGGTTGTTTTGGAGAGATTGTTTTAGACGTATGCCGCTGTGGTTGTTTTGCATCATCTGATTCTCTCTGAGGATATTCCCGCTTGAATTCTCCAGATAGATCCCTTCCAGATTGTGGTGCAGGTAATTATCCTCTATAAGGGAGTCTGTAGTGTTATAGAAGGCGATACCGCTAGAGCTGCTACTCAGGTTCTGACCGCGAATGGTTATATTCTTACAGTTGAAACAGTAGATCGTGCCTGCCGGGGAGGAGCCGTCTAGGACCTGGTCTTTTTCATTCACCAGGAAGAATGCTGCACGACCACTCACTTTGTTTGAGGTGTCTATGTCGTTTTCCCGGTTGACAGAAAGGCTGTAGCGGTTATTTTCCATTACATTATCTCTCAGGGTATTCAGTTGGGATTCCTGCAGAGAAATGCCATAGCCAGTGCTGCGGTTGACAAGGTTGCGCGAGAGGACGTTCCTCTCGGAGAACCGGATGTCATAGCCGTATTCGTTTTCTATGGCTGCATTATCCTCCAGAGTATTATTCTCACAGCCATACAGGGAAATGCCGAATGTGTTGTTGATAAAACGATTTCCAATCACCTTAGAACCGGTAGTATTACGGAGGTAAACGCCCATATAATTGTCCCTGATGTTCAGATTTTCAAGTGTCAAGTTGGTGCAATAGAGGCCGAACACAGATCCAGCATTGCTGGTCGAGTTCAGTGCGATATTGGATGCATTTACCAGATAATAAATGGGTTTCTCATTGAGTAGATTGCTCGAAGAGATATTATTGTCGAAGTCTGCATAACTGTGACCGGTTACATTGAAATTGCAGCCTATATTATCGATTATGTTATCCTCAAGAGCATTTCCTCCAGAGAAATCAAGAAGCAGTCCCGCTCCATTGCCCAAAACCAGATTTGACTGCAGTGAATTCAACCTGGAACCATTGAGCCTTATCCCAGAATAAACATTTTCATCCATGCGGTTGAAAGAGATCCTATTGCCGGATGAGTTGGCTAGGGCGAAGCCATCCATCTCATTTTTGCTGATATTGTTTCTCGACATCACATTACTATTGGAATCAATGAGTAGAAGCCCATTTTGGGCATTGTCAAGAATCTCATTATTGCTCAGATTATTATCATTGCAGGCAAAAAGGCCAATTCCATTCTGATTGCCGTTCAGCCTAGATCCCTCAATCCGTGAACCAGTCGTGTTTTCCAGGAGGATGCCATATACATTATTTGTGAGGTTTAGGCCTTTCATAGTAATATTGGTGCAGTTTAGGCAATAGACCAATCCCGGTTTGGATGACTGCTCTATGCTCTCATCAGAATTATTTACAAGATAATATACAGAACTATTCTCTTCCATAGACGCAGCTTTGACCTTATTGGAGGCATCTATGTCGTTATCGCCACGGGAATAAAAATTATATCTATTATTTACCATAAAATTTCTTCTCATCACAGCATGACTGGAATTGTCATGGTATATCCCCCAAGTATTCTTCAGAGCATTGTTCTGCTCCACAGTGTTCCTGCTGGAGTTCACGATTCTTATTCCTGCTCGGAGATTGTCCCGGACTTCATTAGCCAGTATTGTATTGATATCAGATCCATCCATCATTATTCCATCTAATCTGTTATTATGCACTGCATTTTGGCTTATATTATTTGAATTGGATTTAAAAAAATGCAGGCCTGTCTGTTGATTTCCTGCGATCTCATTTCCGTGGATTGAGTTTTCAGCAGATTCTTTTAAATATATCCCCAGCCAGCACGCAGAAGCAACATTCTCCTTGATATCATTTCTGCTGGAATCGATCAGGTCTATTCCTACATACTCACTTCTACTGGCGTTATTCTGATAAAGAAGATTGCTATAGGAGTCATTCAAATAGATCCCTATGCCATTTCCTTCCAAGTCATTTTTCTCCGCCTTATTTGCCTCGCTGAGGTTGGCTATTAATAGGCCAACATAGTTTATCTCGGCAAGGTTTGATGCTATGGAATTCTTCCGGGAGCAATCAAGAACAATCCCATAAGAATTATCGATGGCTTTATTGGACTTCAAAATATTGCGCTCCGAACTCTCCAGGAATATAGCATTCTCAGTGCTCTTGACATCGTTGGCTTCTATTAAATTGCTCGAAGAGCCCTCCAAGAAGATACCGTTCCAGCTGGTTCTTATGGTATTGCCAATTATATTCGATCCTGTGGTGTTCCTAAAGTAGATTGCTCGGCTGCTATTGGAAATAGAGAGGCCTTTAATGGTTATATTCCTGCAGTCGATGCAGTAGACAACTCCTGCCTTTGATCTTCCATCTATGGTGACCTCTGATTCTCCCACAAGATAATAAAGCGATTTTCCATCTACGGTATTGGTGAGATCAACGGTATTCGGGCTCACAAAGCCTATATCTCCGAAGTTAAATATATTTCTCGAAAGAATGCTTCCAGATAGGTTGTTGCCCTCTGATCCAGAGAAATAAAGACCGTAATAGTTATCCTTTGCCATATTATCGATCAGGATATTATCTCGCGATCCAGAAACAAGGATGCCCCAACCGTTTTTTTGCAGATTGTTGTCCAATAGGGCATTATGGCTAGAGTTATTAAAAAGCAATATTCCATGATCGGCGTTGCCTGTTGCTCGGTTACTTTTGATAGAATTGTTTATTGCATTATCGATATAGATACCATCGTAATTGTATAGTATCTCGTTTTCTTGGATGAGATTGTCGTCGGATCTTCCTAGGGCCAGTCCCTCAAGACGGTTATGGTGGATCTTGTTTGAGGTCAATATGCATTGAGATGATCCTACCAGGACAATGCCATTGCCATTTTGAAGGGCTTCATTATCCTTGATCGTGCAGAGCCGACTATCGAGGAAGGCCAAGCCCACCTCATTAAAACTTGCGTTGTTGGAGTATGATATAATTGATTCCGAGCCGGTGATCATAAGCGCTTCATGGTTCAGGTCCATTTGGTTCTCCTTGAGACTCAAATTCATCGAATCGGATATTTTGATTCCTTGCATATGATTCGATCTTGCCAAGTTGCTGGAAACCTCATCCCCAGATGTTCCAGCCATATTTATGCCATACTTATTCCAGCTTAGATTATTGGCCATGATCCTGCTTTTCATTGAAGAGATTATAGCTATTCCGGAATAATTATTGAGTACCGCAGTGTTTTCCGCAATTGTGCTATTCATTCCCTGATAGATTTGAATTCCGCTGAAATCATTCTGACTGGCGTTATTCCCAATCAGTTGATTTTTATCGCATTCATTCCAGAGGCTTATGCCTAATTTATTAAAAGAAACCAGATTACCTTCGAGGAGATTATCATTGCTGCGGTTCCACAGTCCAATGCCGCTTGCATTATTCCTGCTAACCCCATTTTTTAGGATCTTATTGTGCGAGGAGCTGTAATCGAGGGAAATGCCATGAAGCCCATTTTCAATTATCGTATTATTTATGATCTCGTTTTCCTGTGAATCGGACAACGATATGCCCGTTCCATTGTTTCGAGCAATATTATTATTCCTGATAACATTTTTATTTGAAATAACCTTAAGACCGGCATTTCCTTCAGTCCCGCTTGAATTGACGAGTCTAAATCCTTCTAAAGATATACCATCCGCAGAGAGCGTCACGGCGCTGCCTTTTCCGCCTGAATCTATTACCGGCGGTCCAAAACCAGTATCTCTTCCGATCAATGATATGGCCTTGGTTATATTAATTCTCTCAAAATATACCCCACTTTCTACTATCAATATATCTCCCGGTTCTGCCGCATCAATCTCTCGCTGGATGCCATCCGGGCTATGGATAAGATTACCCTGAATTGTGGAATTTATCTGCTCAGATATATGGCTGGATGAAGCTAAATTTGAATTTTCATCCGCATATATGGTAAATATAAGAAAGATTAAGATGCATAAAATTGAAATAATCAGCAATGCTGCAGTTGAAAGGGAATTTTTATTCACGCATCTAAGTAACTGCCTGAAAGCTTATAATGCTTTCTTCGGGAATAAAGTGTTACATGGAATTGAGGACTGTTTGTGGGTGATTGGAGACTTGATCATTGCTGTTTTTAAGTAAGGATGAAGCTAAATCAGTCAGACAGACAAGTTGCAGCGGCTTAATCCTTGCAGGTGAGACATCCTCCTTCGATGCAGGGGGCTCTGACGCCCAGTACAGCCGTGCTTAAATAAGCCTAATTTTAGGACCGAAACAGGGCTAATCCCCTCCTTTTCAAAGGTGGGATACAGCCCGTACCTCATCAATGATAGGTCTTAAATAGCATCACATACTGTTAAATTTTGTCTGATCTTTGCTGCCAAACGCAGCAACCTCTAGCAGATGAAAAGACTCAAGAGGTCGATCAGACTTTGCACCGAACTCTAAGTAGATGGCTGCTGTGGGTAGGCCACAGCGTAAAACTTGGACCAATGGGAGCGAGACCGGATAAATAAAGGGGCATGGGATCACATACCCTCGGTTGAAAGCCCGTAGATGCCCGTGAATTTATTCATGGGAGTGGTCACATGGTAAGTGCCTTCCCTCGATATGTCCATTTGAACGGCTTTGCCATTGTCTTATTGAAGTACCCGACAAACGCCAGAACCTTGGCATCCTGATCATTGATAGAAGCAAAGATGGCCCGCCTGAGCAGCTTCCTGACCAAAATGCTAAACCATATTTCGATCTGGTTCACCCAAGAAGCGTGCATCGGCGTGTAGTGAAAGACAATTGAGTGAGATGGACCGGCCAAGAATGATTTGCGAGTTTCGATTGACTTCAGAATACCAACTTTTGGCGCTTGATGTCGTTCAAGTTGATTACTGGTGGTTTCGGACCCGGTATTGATACTCCTCTGTTATAGAGTATCTTTCAATGATTATATATAAAACCTTATCATTAGGTTCATCTCAGCCCGGATGTACTAGAGTCAGACGAAACATGGAGAATAATATAATTGGTGATCAATTTGCGATTGGAATTAGCAACGGTCGGGCCAGCAATAATATCAAAGTCAATAGAACTTTTTTTTTATACAGGTGCCGATGGTTCGCATGGGGAACGCAGGTTGCCGATAAAGCCAATTTCGCGACCCTGGGATGGTGCTCACGGAAGAAAGCGACCCCACATCTTCTCGATCCAGCTCGATAAACGCTGCTGGACGCTCCGGAAATATTCAGGCCAAGTATGGAGTGCCGCAAGGAATTTTATGTAGTCAAGAGAAGCGACTGAGGAGTAACCAAAAATAGGGTATTTTCGCCCATTTGCTCCTATCTGTGCAGGCAGCAGCAGTTCTGCTGCCTCAGTAATATTTTGACTTGATTTTTCATGTCTGGATTGCAATTAGAGTTTGATTGCCCATAGCTTCGCGAATAAATTATCTTACAAATATGTCTGTTGTTCTCTTCAGTTGGAAGCCGAAACGATTAGCATTATTTTTTGATAGTTTGGATTCGTTTTCAATACTATTACCACCTACTATAACTATCATCATTCTCTTGAATATCCATATGATAATTTCTTTCGATATGTTTATATCCCTTTAAGATAAATTCTTCATATACTCAATAGAGTATAGGGGTGAATTAGTATGAAGGGAGTAGTAATAGCGACAGCTTTAATTCTAATACTATGCTGCTGCAGCGCATTGGCCAATCCGCCATTGGTGCCGCCAGTACAGTACGAACAGTTTTGTGAAGCACAAAAGATTTCCGGAAGCGGTGTTATCGATATGAGTACCTCAATAGTCGATAAGAAGATCGCTCTGGAGTACTTTAACAACATGGCCGGTGACGGCGACTTTGAGCTTGATCAGGAGAATGCTTACTCGCAGAATTCCGATAAGCTGCTGAGAAATGTATCCTCAGCTAATGGCGGAAACGAGTCTCAGCTCAATTTATACGATGCCACCAAGCTCACTTATGCCAGCAAGGACACGCCTCTTATGGGCTCTCAGCTCTTGCATTCCAAGGAGTTTTATGGCGGTATAGGTGCGAAGGTCCAGGAATCGTTCGCTGTTTATGAGATGGAAAAGGATCAAAAATCGTTCTTTGTCTCAACCACGCCATATAATCCTCAGGAGCCGGTAATGCCTGCTAACCAGGACTACTTGCAGCTTCTGGCATTGTACTACCCACAGGAATATGCTCAGTACATGGCACAGACCACGCATACCATAACTCCTGAGCAGCTCATCAAGGAGCTTAAGGATGCGGGAAGGGACACAGCGAGGGTGGCTGCCCTAATGGGCAACAATCCGGCTCACTTGATTGGTATGGAGACCAAGAATAGCTTCAACGGCACATGGGGAACGGATGCCACAATGCACAAGATATTCTATAAGGACATCAAAGCTCACGAGATGTTCTCCGGAATATTCGAGGCAGAGAAGACCATCAAATTCCATGAGAATCCAGTGCCCGAAAAAGATCGCGCTGTCTGCGACGGCATAGATTGCTAGTGAATTTGCAATCACTCTTTTATTCTTTTTTCTTGGTTCATTTGTCTCTGCGCTTCTGCGCCTCTGCGGTTTGGCCAATGAGGGTAGCGATATTTAAGATGATCTCGTATGCAGATAGTATTGTAAAAAAGAAACGGCGAGCGAGAAAATTGGAAGATTCATAAGATTGAAATCCTCCAAATATCATTTGCTTTATACCGGACCTAGTGGAGCTACAACTTTCTTGTATACTTCGTTGAGGATCTGGGCCAAACCGGTGTAAACGGCGGATAGCCCGCAGATTATTCCCTCGTATCCGGCCAGAGTTCCAATTGCAGCGCTGCCCAGGTAGTCTCTTGCGGTAAGCAAGAAGAACAGGATGGTCAGCGAGAGGAAGACAAACTGCAGGGCTCTGTTGAGGCGCAGCGTTCCCAGGAACATTACAAAAGTGAATAGCCCCCACATAAAGAAGTAAGCTGCAAAAGCTATCTTTGATGTTGGCTGGGCGAGTCCAAGCTGAGGCAAAAATAGCAAGCCTACCAATGAGAGCCAGAAAAGGCCGTAGGATGTGAAGGCGGTAGTTCCAAAGGTGTTGTTCTTCTTCCATTCCATTATTCCTGCAATAATCTGGGCGAGGCCACCGTAAAATATACCCATGGCCAAGATCATCGAGTTTAGCTCATAGTATCCGGCATTGTGGATATTCAGCAGTACTGTAGTCAGTCCGAAGCCAAGCAGGCCAAGAGGCGCAGGATTGGCGGTTGTGTCTTTGAGGATCAGGGTTTCTATATTTTGTTTCCTCGTTTCTTGCATAGTCTTGATTTCCCTCCTGAATTCCGGTTGGACGGTCTTATTATTAAATTTTTGCTCTTAAAATATAAATTAATAATAGTGTTAAATGTTGTCAAATATTTCGAAAAAGAAATCTTTTTGTCATGTAAATATATGTCTATGATTGATAAGCGGTACGAATGGGACATATCTTTGCATAAAATCGCTTACACATTCAGCGTTAATCATAAATCGCGAATATCTTTTATATAATTTGTGATCCCGCAGAAAAGATGCATTTCGCGGTATTCTACAGCTTTATTAAAGCGACGATTTTTTATGTAATGATATATTTTTTCTTTTTAAGTCTTTCAATCCTATTGCAAAGCATCTCATCTTAAATCTCCTATATGAAATTCTCCAAGCGCTATACAGGAAAATTTATATATGATCAATGATAAGCTTCAATTGGGTCCGGGAATTTCTTTAAGCAAATTTATGTCATCCATCCCCTCAAGATGAATAAACCCGGATCCTCCCCCTAAAAACCTCACAATTCTGTTGTTGATATTACAGATCACGTTCTGTGAGACTTTCGAGAAAGCTGCTTAGAAAACGGGATACTGCTGGTCTATTCCCTTCATACAACCACTGGATTGACTGTCAACGAAGCAGACAGCGCTATTGATAATAGCCTCATAATTCCAGTTGAGAAGGGGGGCTGGTTATGGGGTGTGGCAGAGGATACTTTTCTTTGAATCAAAAAATGGATGAGGGATAAATCCCTTTATCCGCCAGCTTATTTGTAGATCGTCGTGCCTGTGGTATTGGCAAGCTCTTTGAAGGCCACCATGAGGTCCTTTGTAATCGGTCCGGGCTTGCCGTCACCAACGATCCTACCATCGACCTTGGTAACGGGCGCAACCTCTGCTGCCGTTCCTGTGACGAAGACCTCGTCCGCTGTGTAAAGGTCAAACAGGCCCAGGTCACTTTCTTTTATATCGTAGCCGTGAGCAATGGCCAGCTCCATTACAGCTTCCCTGGTTATGCCCTTAAGGTTGTTTATTGTATAGGGCGTGCGGATCTTTCCTTCTTTAATCACGAATATATTGTCTCCGCTTCCCTCTGATAGCATTCCTCGTGAATCCAGGATGATAGCCTCATTCCCGCCTTTGATATTAGCCTCAATCTTTGCAAGGATATTGTTCAGATAGTTGAGGCTCTTGATGTTGGGCGGCACGGTGTCTGGAGCATTTCTGCGCACAGAGACGCTTATTGCAGTGAGTCCTATTTCATAAAGGTCTCCGTACATTGCCCCCCACTCGACGGCAATGATGATGACTGAAGCCAGGCTGCACTTATTTGGATCCAGGCCTAAGTCGCCAAAACCGCGGGTAACAATGGGCCGGATGTATGCATCACGCAGGTTATTCTTCCTCAGCGTCTCCAGGATTGCCTCACACATCTCTTCCTTGCTCATAGGGACGCATAGCATGATGGCCTTTGCCGAATCAAAGAGCCTGCTCACATGATCTTCGAGCCGGAAGACGCGTCCTCCATAGGCTCTTATCCCTTCGAAGACTCCGTCTCCATAGAGAAATCCGTGATCAAAGACCGAAACTGCAGCCTGTTCCGCCGGAACAAACTTTCCGTTAAGATAAATTAAGCTCATAGGGCACCATCGTCATCGGACAATTGCCAAGGATAAATGCGTTTTGATCGTAAAGTGAATCGATGGGTTTATTAGACAGGCAAGGAAGGAAGGTGCCTACTTTTAACGGGGTTTGGAGCTTATGGCAAGACTTGGTTTCGTAGTCTCGGAGTTCAATAGGGATATCACCTATCAGATGGAGCTTTTGGGCAGAGAGCATGCCCGGTTCCTGGGAGCAGAGGTTGCTACGGTCATTTATGTTCCTGGCGTTTATGACATGCCTCTCGTGGTGAAGAAGCTGCTTCGTCGCGAGGACATCGATGCGGTCGTGACCATCGGCTGCGTCATTCAGGGAGAGACTGCTCATGATGAAGTTGTGGTCTCGCAAGCGGCCCGAAAGCTGATGGATCTTTCATTAGAGCATGACAAGCCTGTGACTCTGGGCATCACCGGCCCCAAGATGTCGCGGCCGGATGCCCACAAGCGTGTGGACTATGCCAAACGGGCGGTTGAGGCGGCGGTCAAGCTCTTGCAGAACATGGGGGGTGTCTAGCGATATGGTCTCTGACCGAATGGCCTCTATTCAAGAATCAACTACGTTAAGGATCTCTGCCATGGCCAAAAAGCTGGCTGCAGGCGGCCAGGATATCATAGATATGGGTGTGGGTGAACCTGATTTTGATACCCCTAAACATATTGTCGAGGCGGGCTGCAATTCCATCAGAAAGGGAGAGACACGCTACGCTCCTACTGGGGGAATTCCACAGTTGCGGCAGGCCATTGCTGAGAAGCTCTGCCGTGAAAATTCACTTAATGTGACTGCGGATGATGTCGTAGTGACTCCGGGTGCCAAGATGGCCGTATTTGCTGCTATCCAGGCGCTACTCTCGGAGGGTGATGAGTGTCTTCTCATAGGGCCTTCCTGGGTGAGCTATGAGCCCTCTGTAGCCTTTGCAGGAGGGCGCGTTGCCTGGGGAAGAGTGGATAGTAATTTTATGCCACAGAATATCTCGGAAAGCATTAATTCCAAGACGCGGCTCGTCATTGTAAACTCTCCGTCTAATCCTACGGGGTCTGTATTCGATCGCAAGGTCTTGGAGGAGATTCGCGATTTGGCGGTAGATCACAATCTGTTCGTCATTTCCGATGAGATCTACGAGAAGATAATTTATGATCGCGAGCACATCAGCATAGGATCAATGCCAGGAATGGAGGACAAAACTGTTACCATTAATGGTTTCTCCAAGGTATATGCCATGACCGGATGGCGTCTGGGGTACCTTACCGGCCCCAAAGAGACCATGAAATGGGTAATCAGACTGCTTTCTCACTCCGTATCCCAGGCCACTACATTTGTGCAGAGTGCGGGAGTTGCTGCGATGCAAGCGCCACAGGACGAGGTTGCTTCTATGGTGGCGGAGTTTAAGACGCGTCGCGATATGCTGATCGCAGGACTAAAGAATTTAGGAATTCCCTGCAATGTGCCTGGGGGAGCTTTTTACCTATTTCCGGATGTATCTTCTTATGGCGGCGGAGATGTTTTCACTGATAGGCTGCTCAAAGAAGCTCTCATTGCGGCCACGCCCGGATCGGCCTTTGGGCCGGGGGGCGCAGATTATGTGCGGCTCTCTTATGCCATCTCTCAAAGCCGTATCAAACAGGCTCTGGAAAGGATAGGGACGATTGTGAAATAGGACGGAATCAATAATCTCTCACAATTTTTTTATGCCTAAATTAATCTATTGTACGCACTTTAAGTAATTCTTCTCAAATATTAATCGCTCCTTTTGGCAGTATTGCGAACCACAACTACTATATACATATGCCTGACAATCAACCATCAAGCTGTCTAAAGATCAGGTCAAGTGTTGGATGCTGACAGAAGTAGGGAGGGAATTTATTATGCTGGGTCAAGCTGGCATAGCCAGTCGCAACCTTGGGTTAGTGCGAGATGAAACTGCTTTAATAGCAAGAGCCCAAGGCTTTTCGATTACTAAACGATATTTAATTGAAAAAGTTTTGAAGTGCGGGGCACCTCCCGGCTCCTGCTCATCAGGAAGGTATCATTAATGATGAATATTAAATTGACTCTTTTGTCGTCTCTTATTATTATCACTGTGATCTCCAGTGCAAGCGCTGAAAATCTGATATTTTGTGATTCGGTTCCATTGCAGAATATAAATTGGGCTGAGAACTTCACCTTGCCAAAGTTCGATCCGGATATGGGTACATTGAAGGCGGTAGAAATAGCCATAGATGTAAATCTGACTCAGCAGGTCAAGGTTGAGAATTTGGAAAATTCTAATTCTAGCATCACCACTGCAATAGAACCAGTACTGGTTCTCATCCTGCCCAATACTCAGGAGATCAAAGCAAATGTATCTTTGGCATCTTCTCGAGATCTAGCGCCATTCGATGGCGTGAATGATTTTTCAGGTTCTTCCGGCATCAACTTTACCGAATCTTCTTCCAGTGGAACTGCAAATTACAGGATCAGGGAAGTATCCGACTTTGTGGCGGCTTCGCCTGGGGAGATGCTCCTGGTTCGAGGAATGCTGGAGGGGAGGCGGAGAACTGTCTCCTCCAGCGGTGTATTTTCTAATATCCGGATTGCGGCTGGGGCCAGAGTCTGCGTCTCATATCAGTACGATGCAGTGGCATACGATAAAGGTGGTCTAAAATGATATTCATTAATGTCTCGGAATCGTCTTCTAAGATAGTGATTTATGGATTTCCGGTCCGATCGAAAACGGCGGAATATGCTGAAATAGCTCTTTATAGGTGGTGTTAATGACGATATTACGTATATTTATATGGCTCAGTTTATTTGTAATGATTATGATCGCCCCAGCTCTGTCAGGCGAAAATAATACTACCTATTGCAGCACTATCCCTGTGGCCAGTGTAGATTGGAATATAAATCACAATTTGCCTCAATTCGATCCTAACTCAGGCATCCTCACCAAGGTGGAATTCATATCCAACTTAACTGGCTCTCAGTATTATCGTTTTGAAAATGAGGGCGGTAGCGCCGGAAATGCTATTGTTAATTTGTCAATGTGGGCGACCATCGATCTGCCGTATTCTAGATTTTTGACGGTGACGAGTTCTAATAAGACCAATACACCTGTATCAGCTTATGATGGTATAACAGATTATTGGGGAACATCAGGATTCAATTTTACCGTCTACAACAATAGTACCTCTTCAATGATTTATACAGCTCCCACCTATGATCTAGCATTCTTTTATGCCGCAAGTCCTGGCGCGACTAAAAATTATTTAACTCATGCTAAAGGCAAAAAAGATGAAGATGTCCCCGGGTCTAGCGTTTCCGGAGTCTCCACAAATGTCGGTTCCAAACTTTGTGTCAAATATTACTATACAGAGACTACCTGCATATCCGGCTACAAGCTGAATGAGAGGGATGAGGGCCTTTTCGGCTGGACAATATACTTGGACGGAGATAGCAATAGTCAGTTTGATTGGGGCGAGATAAACACCACCACCAATGCAACAGGATATTGGCGGATCTGCGGACTGCTCCCGGGCAGCTATACTGTCTGCGAGGTGCTGCAAACGGGATGGATCAAATTGGATCCCCCTGGATGTCATGATATCACCGTTGCCGACCCGCCTATGCCCATAACAAACCTCAACTTCACAAACAGCAAGCTGGCCTGCCTCTCCGGTTATAAGCTGGACGGATGCTCTCCTTACTCAGGACTGCCAGGCTGGACTATATGGGCCAATGACACATTAGGAAATAACAGGTCTACGACAACTAATGGCGCCGGCTACTGGGAGATCTGCGATCTCAGGAACGAAACCTACACAGTCCGCGAAGTTCCAATGGCAGGCTGGGCGCAGACCTCGTTGCCCATCTACTATACAGAGATACTGGCAGGAACGAATATCACCAACCTCAACTTCACCAACGACAAGCTGTATTGCATCGGCGGTCACAAGTACAATGACTGCAACAACGATCCTCTGGAAGGCTGGAAGATTGAGGTATTCAACAGCACTAACGACAAGGTCGGCGAGAGCACCACCAACGATACCGGCTTCTGGCAGGTATGCAACCTGGTCCCCGGCGACTACGTAGCGACCGAGACTCTCCAGCCAGGCTGGCATGCTCTTCATATCAGCCAGACGGTTGCCTTGGGTTGCGAAAACAACACTACAGTCGATTTCCGGAACACTCTTCTTCTGTGCATCAGTGGCTACAAGATCGATGACTGTGACAAATCCGGTCTTCCCGGCTGGACCATCATCCTCTCGAACAGCAGCGGTGAGGTTGACACAGCCACGACCAACGCAACAGGCTATTATGAGTTCTGCGGCCTGATGCCAGGTTCATATAACGTAACCGAGACGATCAAACCCGGCTGGACCACAATCACTTCACCGGTCCTCAGTCTAGATCTTCTCTGCAACAACAACCTTACCAACCAGAATTTCACTAACGTTAGAGAGCTGTGCATCAGTGGCTACAAGATCGATGACTGTGACAAATCCGGTCTTCCCGGCTGGACCATCATCCTCTCGAACA
>JBFYLJ010000155.1:0-8262 GCA_041305465.1 Methanothrix sp. | reverse complement strand
CCAATCTCAATAAATTCGCAACTCACTTTATCGGCCAGCCCGGTATGGCCTTGTCAATCTCCTCCATCAGCCGCCCGGTCTCCGCCAGAGCCACAATCACCTTCTGGTAGTGCATGAGATCGTCAAAGGAGAGCTGCCTGCCCCGGCGGTCCTTGAGCCACTTCTCGCAGACCTGGTAGCCGCCCACGTGAAACTCCCAGACCTCCTTGGGGACGCCTTCGAAGTACTGCGTCCTGTTGATGTAGACGTAGCCCGGTTTTCCTTCCTCGTAGACCACGAATTTGGGGAAGCCCTTCTCCACGATATTGTCGCCCGCCACAGGATAGCGGGTGAGTAGCTGGGTCGCCTGGGGCGACTCCAGGAGATGCAGCGCCACCAGCTCCTCGCCCAGGATGCACAGCTTCTTGAAGAGACCCCGGTTGGAGGTCAGAGGGACGCGGGGGAAGTCGATCTTCAGAAACTCGGCATAGCGCTGGCGGTAGGTGGGCGAGTGGAAGACGGCGTAGATGTAGTCGAAGATGTCCTCCGGGCCGAAGGTGGCGACCAGGTCGCCGTGGCCGTCGGAAACAAAATTCAATCCAATTTTTCCCCGTAGGTCAAAAACAAATTCCTGCTCAATATTGGGAGTTCTACCGCACTTACCAAGTGGCCAAGATTCATTGGCAAGCTTTTTTTGTTCATTTTTAGAGTCATGATCGTTAGGATATAAATAGAGTGGAAAAACGAAACCGTTATTTGATGTTGTAGGTGACATGCAAATAACTTCACTTAAATGTTTTGTAACTTGGGCGTGTTTGAAGCTCTCTCCCTTAGTCAATCTTGATGTGATTAGAGCTAAATTCTCTCTCGCCAAAATGTGACCCATAACTTGGGGTCGAGGCATACAGATGAATCCTCTCGTTTGACCGGTGTAGTATGTGAAACGGATATCAAATGGTCGATAGAGGACTTGTACAATTTTGTCACGTATTGGTCCACTGGATTGAACATCGGCTTGAGCGAGATGAACTTTCCAATCACGAACGTCTTTTCCTAGTCGAAATTTTTCACGTGCTTCTTCTGGCGAAATGCCAATAAAATCCAATATGGTGTTCCAAACGTCTTCCGCCGACCAATGGATGGTAAGACCATCACGTGCGGTTACAATGCCGACCGAGTTTATCGAAAAGATGTCTGTGACTTTCCAGCCTTGTTGATACTCCAAAAGCAAACTTGTATCTCTTGGCACAAATAAGTAGAATGGTGATTGGGGTTCTAGTGAAGTCCACTTTGTATTTTGGAGATCAGACTCGAGAAGACGTTGATATTTCAAAACTCTTGGACCATAGAAATTCGCGTGGTAAATCTTCAAAGGTCCTGAATCTCTTGTTTTTCTGACAAAGATCCCTATTGTTACTCCTTGTTGAATATCAAATACATTATTATCCACAGTACCATCTGGGCAGCACTCTTTCTTCTTAGCGTTACCATGAAGATCCAAGATATAGATCTCGCTAAAAGTTTTCATAAGAGACTGACGCATTCCTCTGAAGGTCGGATTGTCCAGATAACCATGATTGGTAATTAGGGCGAGAACTCCCGAGCCAGTGTGTTCGATCCGCCATTGGCCCCAGCGAATGAACTTCACATAGTCATCCTGTAGCCATTTTGGATTTTTTTCGCCCAATGGCTTCCCATCCACAAAATAGTAATCCTGCAGCAATTGGCCAATGAAGTTCAGCTTCTTTTTCTTCCCCACCATCTCCCAGCTACTATTAGCAGAATGCCCGGAATACGGCGGATTTCCCAGCACCACCATTATCGGCAAGTCCCTCTTCACTCGCGAGGCCGCGTTCGCCTCTTCGCTCAGAATGCGGTAGGCTCCAAACAGCTTCTGCCACTCGCTGGGAGCCTCGTCCAGGGTGTTGGTGAGGTAAATTCCCAGCCGCTCGTCTCCCTTAAAATCGTACTGCCATTGCTTCTGCTGCTCTTTGGGCAGATCGTATCCCGCAAGCTGCATGCCCAATTTGAAGTGAGCCACGGCGTAAGGAGCCATGAGCAGCTCGAAGCCGAACAGGCGAGGCAGCAGGTGATCTCGCACATAAGCCGACCAGAGCCCGGCGTCCCCTCGCTTCATGAACTCGTCTCTGATATAGTCCATCACGGCATAAAGAAACGTCCCGGTTCCGCAGGCGGGATCGAGGATCAGCACCTTGGGCCGCTCCTCCGCCACGACCTTGAGGAGCTTGCTCCTATCCGGCCTGCCCTGCTCATCCAGGAAAGCCTCCTCCCGGTCGTACTCGACGATATCAGCGGTGTGGGCCAGCCCGCCCTCCAGGCCGAAGCGCGTCTTCAGGATGTGATCCACAGATTTTACGATGTACTGCACAACAGGCTCCGGAGTGTAGTAGACGCCCCGCTTCTCCCGCGTCTTGGGATCGTAGGCCGCAAGGAAGGTCTCGTAGAAATGCACAATCGGATCTTCCTGCTTGGTGCGTTTGCCGAAATTTTCCAGCACCTTCTCCATGTCCGTGTTGGCCAGGATCTGCACCAGATCGTCCACAAAATCAACATATGGCTCCTCATCCAGGCTGGAGCCGGTGATGCTGTCGAAGAGCTTCTTGAGAAACGGATTGGTCTTGGGAATCTCGCGGGAAGCTCCCAGCCGCTGGAAGGGACCGGGTCCCTTGTGATTGACCCGCGCCGCAAAAAGGCCGTAGACTATGGTCTGGGCATACATGTCTGCGAACTCGGCCACCTTCTCAGGCTTGTTCAAATCAGGAATGAGCACCTCTGCAAAGGCATCTCTCAGGTCCTTGAGGTCTTGCGATGCTCTCTCCTTTTCGAAGGCTTCCACAATCGTATCCCGGATGATGTGAGCAAGTTTTGCCGCCCTCTCCGAGAGGTCCTTTGGCGTGGTGATGGGCTGGGGTCGGCTTTCCAGAAAGAGCTTGAGCAGTTGTGTGGTCTCATCTATGCCTTTCTTGTCCGGCAGGATCTTGTCACCTTTTCCAATCCTGCCCAACCGGGCACTGTCACGAAGCTGCCCGTCCACAAACCAGCGAAACTCCAGATAGTCTGTCAGAATCAAGTTGGGCAGAGACTTTTTGTAGCGCTGCAATTGGCCGGAATCCTCTGCCTCATCCAGAGACTTGCCGAGATCTTTAGTCTCCACATAACCTATGGAAAGGCCATCCCTGCGAAGGATGAAATCCGGCGCTCCGCACTCTACTCTCTTCGGTTCGTTGGTAGCCCTGACGCCACTATCAAGAGATTCGATCAGATCCTTAAAAGCCGGACGATGAGTATGTTCCGTCGCCCTTCCCGTTTTGAATTCGCGATCAATTTTCGCCAGATACGACTTAATAACATCACTCATCGCTGATCTCCAATGGCAGTTGGTCTTCTCTAAGAAGATAATAATATGAGTTGGTCAAAAACATTCCTATTCACCGGGATACAAAATGTATTTTACCGTTCTTTGTTGAATGTATTATTGATATGGAGACAAAGGAATTAATTTATAAGGAGATTGAGTTGTTCCCAGAGACTTATCTCGAAGAGATTCTTGATTTTATTCATTTTTTGAAGGGAAAAGCATCAAAAGAAAAAATGGAGACGGCGATATTAAGCGAAGCCGTGCTCGCAAAGGATTGGCTGAGCCCAGAGGAGGATGAAGCTTGGAAAAATTTGTGAAAGGAGATGTGGTTGTCGTGCCCTTTCCATTCTCAGATTTGACCGAAGCAAAAAGGCGTCCTGCACTCGTGCTGGCAGAACTCGACGGCGAGGATAGAATTTCTCTGCCAGATAATCCTATATAAAGCAGGCCACATCAATTCAGATAAAATCGATGAAGTCCATAAAAAAATAATAGATATTCTAGCGAATTAAATTAAGTCCCTATCTTCACCGGCTCCACAATGGCCCTCAATGTGGCAATGGCAGAGAGCGCCGCCAGATAGCTGGTCTTGGGATTTCTTGGTGATGGAACATTCTCTACCAGGGTGGTGATCCGCCCGAAGTCGCCCTCTACCACGATCTCATGCCGGTTTACATGGATGCCGGGATCTGCCACCACTCTCACACGTACCTCGCCCTCTCCGGATGCCAGGAAAAGGGTAGCTGCCACATTGACATTGGCCGGAAAAGCCTTCACCGCCTGCAGCGCGCTTCCCTCAAATATCATCGTCGGCCCGACAAGAGCGTCCAGGTCGATCTTATTTTCCCGAATGTAGGGCGCGCCCTTCAGCCCGTTGGGATTTTTGGTGGTGGTGAGAGTCACAGAGCGAATGGTGCCGATGCGCGCAGACTTAATGCCATCCAGGCCCGATATCGCACCTGATGGAAGATAGACCCGCGAGCCGTGCTCTTTGGCCAGGGCCTTCACCTCGGCGAAGAACTCCATGTCAGCGAGAGCCCCTACGCTCATGATCATCAGCTTCTTTCCCGCTGCAAGTGTTGCGCGGGCAATGGCCGGGACGGCATTTTGGCTGGCAGCCTCTACTACCACATCTGAGAGGCTCACCAAATCCTCCAATTTGACCCTGGCCGGCTTATGCTGCAAGCTATCGATCAGTGCCACCGCTGTTTCAGGATTATGATCGCATACTGCAACTAAATTCGCGTCCAACGTACAGGAGTCTACTGCTTTAGCAATCTCGGCCCCGATTGCGCCGCACCCAACAAGCCCGATCTTGAGAGGCATCGGTGGCTATAAATCAATTGGACATCAAAATCTTTGCGGTATGCTAACCTCTGAGCTGGAGAGATTTGTGAGCGAGGACCTGGGCGAGTGGGACGACTCCAGCAGTCTCGTTCCAGACATTGGGGCGATGGCCGTGGTCATAGCCAATGAAGATTGCATAATAAGCGGCCTGGAACAGGCGCAGGAGATCTTTGCCTACTTCCGCCTGACGGCGCAGCCTCTTTACGATGACGGCGAGTTCGTGCCCGCCAAAGCTCAGGTTATATCAGTTCGCGGCAGCGCCAGGGCCATCCTGCAATCAGAGAGATTGGTCCTGAACTTCATGGCGCGCATGAGCGGCATCTCAACATTAACGCGAGATTGTGTTCTCCTTGCAGGCGGACGGGTGCGCATCGCTGCGACTCGCAAAACCACCCCCGGCTTTCGGGTATTCGAGAAGAAGGCAGTCTTTTTAGGCGGCGGCGATACGCACAGGTTTAATCTCTCTGATGCCGTGCTCATCAAGGACAACCACATAGCGATTCTGGGACTGGAGGAATGCCTGCGCGCCGCCAAGGAGCGCGCCAGCTTCACCAAGAAGATCGAGGTAGAGATAGAAACCCGGGGTGACATGATAAAAGCTGCTGAGTGCGGCGCCGATATCATCATGTTCGATAATATGGCCCCTGAAGAGATTGCTCGAGGAATAGAGCAACTTGAGCAGATGGGCCTGAGAGATCACATTCTTCTGGAGGCATCAGGTGGCATAACTCTTGATAATATCCGAGAATATGCTGCTAGCGGGGTGGATGTGATATCTCTGGGAGCTCTTACCAGAAACGCGAGATGGATCGATTTAAGCATGGAGATGCAAGCTGAGAGAGAGTAAAATTCAAATCGAAAAAGGATATAATGCATAAAGAAAATGCATATAGAAAGGTGTTTCCCAAGATGCGGCGTCTGATCCATCTGCCATGTTTAGTGTATTTGCTGTTCTCTATTCTCTTGATTGCATCAACCTATGCAGAAGAATCCACAGATAACAGTGATGTGGTGACCTTCAAGGATTTTACCCTCAATATTGGAGATCGAATTGATCTGGGTGACTATCGGATAGAGCTCATAGAAATACAGTCGATAAGAGATGGACTGGTAGTGATCAGGGCTTCCAGGGTGGGCGGTGCGCTTGATGAGCAAAGAGCCCTCCTGCTGGACAGCTCCAATAATTTCGATGGTGGTGCTGAAGACAGGGGTATTACGATTACGGTATCGGATATCTTCGACGAACAGTCCGCGAGAGTGAGGATCGAGTATCAGAAGGGTCTGGGAACACCCAGAAGGCATGCCTCAGAAAGGCCTGCGGTGGCATTAGACAAACCTGAGCTTTCCGTGCAAAAGAGCTTCGATAAGAATCAAATGAGCGTAGGTGATGAGGTAAAAGTTACCATCACAGTCAAGAACACAGGCACGGGACAGGCCTTGGGCATAAAGGCAGAGGACATACCGCCTCTCCCAGAATTCTCTTATGTCGTCGGCTATCCACCCAAGATCAAGGAGACCTTGGATCCTGGTGAATCAGATTCGGCGATTTATGTGATGGACGCTGTAAAAGAGGGCTCTATTCGGGTCCCCGCCACAACAGTCAGCTATACTGATGCCAAGAAGAATGCAAAATCAAATAGCTCCGAGCCATTCAACATTCAGATAAGTCCCAGGAGCAAGGCGGATCTGGCGATTAAGCTTGCCAGCTTGACAACGATCGCTCTGGATGCGCAGAGCATGCTGAACATAAGCATCTCTAATTCGGGGACTGCTCTTGCGACCCGAATTGAAGCGGATGGGACAGTCGTGCCATCCGAGGGGCTGCAGGTAACGGAACTTGAGAGGAGCTTCTTTGAGATCATGCCTGGTGCAGAAGCGAATTACTCGGCCAGGCTCTTGGGCCAAAGCCCCGGCAACTACACAATACGCATCAGAGTTAATTATGATGGCGGAGACGGATCCGTTATCAGAGAGGCTAGCGCAAAAGTCGTTGTCCTGGAACGAGAGTATAAATATCAATATCTACTACTTATTATCCCAATTGCGCTTATCATTGCTTGGATATATCGACGATACAGAGTGTATAAATATTAAGAGAAGGACATATGCTAAAGGACCAATACTACGAGACTTGATATCATGCTCAACGTACTGATGCTCGGCGTAGGACAATGCGGTAATCGAATACTGGACGCAGTAAATAAGGAAGCGTTTGGGGGTGGCGGAGCTGCCAAACTGGCCAAGTACTATTTGCGCCCTAAGTTCCCCAGTCGAGTGGAGACCCTAGCCATAAATACGGCCGTAAATGATCTCAAGGAGCTGCGTTTCACCGCGGCCAAAGACAGACTGCACGTCCCCAATCTGCATGGTGTGGGTGCTAACCGAAATGTGGGCAAGCAGGCCTTCATGGACAATAGGGATGCTATCATGGGTGAGATCGAGAAGAGGGGGGACTTCGATATTGCCTTTGTGATAACATCCACATCCGGTGGGACCGGATCCTCTTTCACACCTCTGCTTATAAACGAATTGAAGAGACAGTACAGGGACATCACCGTTGTCACAGTTGCTATTCTGCCAGCCCGAGAAGAAGGGTCCATCTACCTGCAAAATGCCGCCTTCTGCATGAGGGAGCTGATGGAGGTTGATGCGGAGGGCATCATCCTGGCCGACAATCAGTACATGAAGCGGTTTAGCGGTGATATTGCCTCTGCCTACGACAAGATCAACGATATGGTCGCCAAACGTCTATTATTCTTGATAGAGTCCCTGGATTCAGAGATGCTCTCGGTAACCGATCTTGGCGACTTCAAGACGGTTATGAATGGGGGGCTACGAATCGGCACTATGGGATTTTATCAAGCCGACAACAAGAATCAGTCCATTCGGGACGTTATTGAGAACAGCCTCAAGCCGGTAAATCTGCTATTTCCTGCCAACGTTGCGGACGACGCCGCCCGAGCCATGATCATTATTCAGGGATCTCGAGAACATCTGGACGTGGATGAGATCACCAAAGAGGTCGAGAGGCTCACCGCCAGTGCAGGTCACGTATTCAAGGGAATTGTGGTAAAGAAGGGAAACCCCAAGGTGCTCTCCGTCTTCACAGTTGCCAGTGCTCCTGAGCTGGAATCCATCTATGCCCAGGCGGCGCGAGGCATGCAGGATGAGAAGGAGAAGAGAAGCAGAGCTCGAAAACAACTCGATGATGCCTTTGCCCATATTGAGGATCTAGAAGAAATCTATTAAAAGAAAAATGATCAAGCGATATAATCCGCCTGTAGACCTTAATGATTTTCAGGGAAATCACGTGCTTATTTGGTCTGCGCCAAATCCCTTTTTCACTAAGATCTCCTTAATCCTTTGAATATGGTTTCCCTGCAGCTCGATCAGGCTTTCTTTCACAGTGCCGCCGCAGGCCAGTTTGGACTTGAGATGGGTGCAAAGCTCTTGAAGATCAATCTCATGAGGATCAATGCCTTGGATGACCGTCACCTCTTTTCCATACCTGCGCTTCTGTACTTTCACAGCTATCCTCTGCTGCTCCTTGGCAACCT
>JBFYLJ010000154.1:0-23851 GCA_041305465.1 Methanothrix sp. | reverse complement strand
AACGTCAGAGTATCTTTGTAGTTTAAAGATCGCACTTAACGCGAAAAATCAAGGGATAAACAATTTCGTTGCATTAACATCGGGGGTGAATGTAGCATGAAGGGAGTAGTAGGAATAGCAGTAATTGCAATTGCCCTTATGGGGCTATGTGGTATCGTGATCGCCAATCCACCCATTGTGCCGCCTGTACAGTATGAGCAGTTTTGTGAAGCACATAAGGTATCCGGAACGGGGATCATCGATGTCAGCACATCGGTAATCGACAAGAAAATCGCTCTTGAATATTTCAACACCATGAATGGTGACGGAGATCTCGAGCTGGACCAGGAGACTGCATACTCACAGAATGCTGATAAGCTCAAGAGAAACGTGTCCTCGGTAAATGGTGGAAACGAATCTGCTCTTAATCTCATTCAGCAAACGAAGTTGACCTATGCGGGCGAGACGCCCTTGACCGGTGGAAAGCTCCTCAATTCCAAGGCCTTCTACGGAGGTATTGGCGCCAATGTACAGGAACTTTTCTCAGTAAATGAGATGGAACAGGATCAGACTGCGTTCTTTGCCTCAACCACGCCCTATGAGACACCATACGGTAAGCCGGAGGATCTGCCAAACTTGCTCAAGAGTGCAGGCCGAGACACCGCTGCTGTCGAGGATCTCATGACGGCCAGCAATGGGGTATATGTTCCGTCCCACCTGATTGGTCTCGAGACCAAGAACTCCTTCAATGGTACCTGGGGCACCGACGCAACCTGGCACAAGATCTTCTACAAGGACATAAAGGCTCACGAGATGTTCACTGGTGTGTTCGAAGCCGAGAAGACCATTAAGTTCCATGAGAACCCGGTGCCGGAAAGAATTCGTGCACCGTGCGAAGGCATAGACTGCTAGGCCGATAGAGCCTACAGTTTTTCTTTTTTTTTTTGTATATTTAGGGGGTTCGCATGAAAAGACAGATGATTTGGATAATGATAATCTTCATTCTTACAGCAGCCCTGGCACAAGCCACAGTTGAGGATTCAGGCATAGCACCGGGGGAAGTATCAAGTGGTCTTGGTACTGGCTTTACATCGCCCTCGTTACCTGCATTTCTGCCCAGCCCATGTTCGGGCGATTTTGGTGCTCTCAGCGTGAGCATCGGGCTTACCGGGCCTGAATCGGAGCCTGATAAATCGTATACGACTCCGGGCAAACCACTTGACTACATGGTTACGATAAGTAATGACGCAAAGACCGAGGTAGAGGCACAGGTGAGCGTCAAGCCAGAGGTCTGTCCTTTTGAATGGTTTAGCTGGACGAGCACTCCTGTGACCATTCCGGCAGGAGTCTCTCGCTCTGTGGCCCTGCAAGTCTCGCCTGACACGAATGCAGTAGCAGGTGAGTATAGATTCGCAGTGGAGGCCTCTGCCAAATGCCGTAGCGTTGGGCAAAGAGATGCCAAGTTCAAGGTGCAGTCATTCGACTACGCATCAGAGACCTCAGTGAGTGGTACGGGACAGTTTCAGATCGATAAAAACCTCAGATCCATGAACTCAGGTATCAAGTCCACCAAGAGTGTGCTGTTTTCCGGCAGTGTGGATGCCCTGGTAAAGAACGAATACCTGGTTGATAAAGCATTGGGAAAAAATGCCAATTTCCAGGAACAGGATGCAGTTGACAACTACAACGCAGTCTCTCTTGGAGATGCGCTCGTTGGAACTGAGAGCTTCAAGAGTTCTGCGGTCTTTGGTGGAGTGGGTGCCAAGGTCCAGGAGAGTTATGATGTTTCACAGATGGAGTTCAAAGATCAGGATTTCACACTGCATCAGACCGGATCCCTGAAGAAGACGGCAGAGTTTAAGACGGCAGACAACTTCACGGGATATTACCTGATAGATGCCAAACAGGTAGTCCCCGGTCAAAAGAATCTGAAGGAATTTGAGGAGTATTTCGGATCTTTTGAGATCAATCGGAGAATACTCTTCCGGGATGCAGCAAAATCTAAGGCGCCATGCCAGGACGGAGATTGTCTGAAAGCGCCGAGCATCACAGCGCCGGAGCCAAGCAGTCCAAGCTTTATCAGCCCATGCTTAAGTAGCTCATGCAGCGATTTCGTGGACCGGCTGAATACATTTGGCAAGTAAGCTTGAGCCATCCTTTTTTTCGCGATTTTTCCAGAGAATATGGCCAGCAAAAGCTTGAAATAGCCTCCAGAGAAATTGAGCCCGGGTGCTAGGGTATCTGGAGAGTAAAGGCCCGGACTTTTAAAAAATGCCCTGATGAGGGGCACCCGGGCTAGAGGAGGTTGTGTGGATTGAAGAGAGAATTTATTGTTCTAGGGGTTATTGTCATGGCAATCGTCGGCATGGCAGGCGCTGCCAATTACATGTACGAGAAATCGTCAGTAAAAGGAGTGGGGTACAGAAGCCTGGAGATCATCATCTCCACGCAAAGCGGCTTTAATGGGCAAAAGCTGGTGGAAAAGCAGTCCGGCTCGGGAAATGTCATCACTTCCAGAATTGAGCTAGAAGCTGAGAGGCAACCTGCCGATCTGTCATGTGAATGGCCGACCGGGTCAGATGCCATGGACTACATCAACTTCACCTCTGAGCAGGAGCTGGAGTACATGCCCGTCTCATATCAGACCGGCACTTACGACCAGAAATGGGTGGATAAGCTCTGCGTGCAAAACTACAAGATAGGCGCAGTGCTTACTGAGATGTACACTCATGCTGAGCACCTGCAAAAGACCACCGAGGTCAAGACCAGGGGATATAATAACAACACCCTGAGCAATGTCCCGGATTGCTGCACAGGCGTTCTCGAAGCTAACCTGAACAGCAATGTCATCGGTGTCGCCCACATTGGCTGGATCTCCCGCGATCCCAGCGCAGACCCGCAGCTCAAGGGCCGCCATGCTGAGTACGGCAGATCAGTCGAGGACCTGACTGGTGTCTTCTCCATCGAGAAGTTCATCCAGCTCTGGGGCAACTCCACCTGCGGTGCCATCAGCGTAGATTGGCTGCCTTGCGTCTAAATAGTCAACTTGGAAAAATAGTGCTGATGCATAATTTCAGCGCCTAAATTCCATTTTTTTAGATTGTCCGATTTTTGCAAATTTGCTCCCCGTCACTAAGAGGTTTACTTGCCGGGCTGTCTGTCGGGAAGCTGACTGGTATTTAAGGGAAGAGGTGGATATAACGCAGAGACGAGTCAAGAAGGTGAATATTAGATGAGCAAGAAAAAAGGTGCCAAGGGAATGCCCAACGATGGGCCTGGCAAGCACGATCCCTCTAAACCGCTGAAGAATAAGTCCGACGCGCCTATATTTAGTAAAACTAAGGGCGGAATAACCAATGAGCGACCTAGAAAGACCCGGATCTGAGGTGCAGTATTTTCAGTTGGCTTAATCTTGGTTCGCATTATTGAGCAAGAGCAGGCTTATGGACATTCCTGAGAATATGGTCTGGATCCCCAGGATGGAAAATATCATGGCCATCATGGCGCTGGATGCGGCATCTAGTTCTCCAAAGCCTGATACTCCCCAGCTCAATAGCACTCTCAGGCCAAGCAGGCCACCTGCGGCAAGCAAGATAATGCCAATGAAAAGCTCCTTCTCGAGAGAGTGATAGCTTATCATTTTTTTGATTTTTTCTGAGCGAGTGAGCCCGTAGGTTGCTCCAAATGCTTCAAAATAAAGACCTGCCAATAGCATCTGGTAGCCTATGATTGCCAGCAAGCCGCCAAGGATCAGGGAATGCATCCTAGATCCACCTTGCAGATATACTCCGATGAACAAGGACAGCCCGAAGATAAGGACTAAAAGTCCGGGAACGAGAAGGAATGCAGCCGGTCTGTAGAGCATCATGAAACGCAAATGTCTCCAGCCGTCGGTGATTGAATGAAGCTTTGAGACTCCTTTGCGAGGGGAGTAGGTAATGGGAACTTCTGTAACTCTCAGATCTCTGCAGATTGCTTCAATGAGCATCTCAGAGGCGAACTCCATCCCACCCGACCTGAGATTCAGTTTATTTAGGGCGTCTCTGCTAATGGCACGAAGGCCGCAGTGGGCGTCGGAGATGCGGCTGGAGAAGAGGTTATTCAAAATGCAGGTGAGAGCTGGATTTCCAATATAACGATGAAGGGCAGGCATGGCGCCGGGAAGAATCACACCCTTGAGTCTCGAACCTATAACCATGTCATAATTGCCGCTTTGAAGAAGGATTATCATATCTGAAATGGCTTTGGGGTCGTAGGTCAGATCACCGTCCATGAAGACAATGTATTCCCCTTCCGCCTGTACAAGCCCGGCAAGGTAGGCATTTCCGTATCCCATCTTTGCAGGCTTGATAACCTTTGCCCCGCACGAATCTGCGATGGTCGCTGTCTCGTCGCTCGAGCTGTCTGCCACCAGAATCTCACCCAAAATGCCCATCTCTCTGAAGACCTGCTGGGCTCTTTGGATGCATTCGCAGATCGTCTCTTGTTCATTTCTGGTGGGGATGATCAGACTTACCTGGGGCACATCACTAAGGGTTGTGGTTTTATCTGTTAAGTCTTTCCTTCAATTTCAAAGTGTCTCCGGTTCGACCTCGTGCTTAAAAGAGAGTCTGACCTTTGCCCGAAACTGCACTATCTTGCCCTCAACAAGCTTTGTGTCCATCATAACCACTTCGGCTACTCTCATGTTGGTTAGCGTACCATCTGCGAGGTTGATGGCATTGCTGACTGCCTCTTCCCAATCTTTGCTTGAGGTTCCCACCAGCTCGATGAAATTGTAAACGCTGCTGCCAATTGCGCTGTCCATATTCTGTAATGGTCGTTTCTCCTTGATATAATTTTTCAGGATCGACCATTTGCCTCAAACGGTATACAGTCGTTGACCCGCCTGCAAAAGAGATTATTTCATGGCTTCGACGCTCGACGTTCCAGATTTTACGTGGCAGACTTATTCATAGACATCACGATATCTAAACTCAATTTGCGGCGTTAAAGCAATAAGTACGGGGCTGTATCCCGCCTTTGGAAAGTCGGGGATTAGCCCTGATTTCGTCCTAAAAAAAGTATGAGTCTATTCGGTCTTCTCCTCTTTTGCCACCTCAGACTCTTCTTTTGCTACCTCTGGTTCTTCCTTTGATCCCTCGGGCACATCATTCTTTTGCTGCTTGGGGCCTTTGCCCATTGCCATCAGAGACGCTTTGGCCTGGATTCTGGCCAGCGGATAATCGTCCTTAGCCACTTTCTCCAGTGCGAGAATGGCACGGTTATCCTTTAGCTCTCCTACGATCCAGGCGGCTCCTGCGCGCACATCTTTGTTCGCATCGGAGAGTGCCTGGATTATGCGTTCTGAAGCCAGTTTTCCATAGGAGGAGATGGCAACCATTGCATTGCTCTTAACAAGATACTCTTCGTCCTTGAGGGCCTCGATGAGAGCCTCCAGAGACTCGGTGATTTCGCGCTTGGATAAGAGGATGATGGCGTTGGAGCGCACCAGCATGTGCTTGTCCTTGGTAGCTGCAATCAGCTTCTCTGTGGACCAGCTGGGGTCCGGGAGCACCGCGGGCATAGAAGGCTCCTGTGCACCACAGGTGGGGGGGGCTTCCTCAACCATAGAACGGGTGACTATGGGGGCTTGTTTGCCTTCGGTACTCTTCATTTCTGCCGAATTCTCTTCTTCTTTCTTTTCGATTTCCATAAACTCCCATTTAGCTTCTATTCTACTTCAGCTTTTCCTAAGGCGAAAGCTTTCGTGTTGACTTCTTGGAACCTGGGAGGCACCACAAGGGAAAGAGCCTGCAAAATCAGATCCTCTGAGAGTGGAATATGCCTGGAAAGGGCACCTAGCATCACCACATTCATAGCCTGTGCGCTTCCTGCAATCTCGGCTAGAAGAGTGGCGTCCATGGCGATAACCTTGCTGCTGTGCGCTCTTAAAGGAACAAGGATCTCTTGCAACGGCGGGTACTCAGCCTTGCCGCTGGTCACAGTAGAAGGCAGGACGGCCCTGGTATTGATCAGCGCAACTCCAGTCGGCGAGAGGAATTGGGCGAAGCGCAGGGCTTCCGCAGGCTCCAATGCCACCAGTACATCAGCTCCGCCTGATGCGACCATGGGAGAAAAGCGGCATCCTATGCGAGTGTGATTGATCACGCTGCCGCCCCTCTGGGCCATGCCGTGAGTCTCAGCTCCGCATACCGGCTTTCCTGCCATTACGGCTGCCCTGCCGATCACATCCGAGATCAGAATTACTCCCTGACCGCCCACACCCACAATCACAAGATCGCATTCTGAAGTTCTCATTTTGCCACCTCCCGGATGGCAGAGGCTGAGCAGATCGCGGCGCATACTCCGCAGCCGGAGCATAGTGCATTTATCCTGGCCTTCTCGTTCTCGAATTCTATGGCCGGGCAGCCAAAGTCCAGGCAGATCTTGCAGCCAATGCAGTCCTCTCCTACCTGGAACGATTTAGGGCGAGGGCCGCTGCGGCGAGCTTTGATGACACAGGACTGCCTGGCGATGATTACCGACAGGCCCGGATAATCCTTGGCTCTCTCTAAGCTCTCCATTGTTTTATCCAGACGGTAGGGATCGACCGTCTCAACCAGTCCTGCGCCCAAGGCTTTGGCCAGGGCTTCGATTGAGACCATGGTCGTTCTCTCACCCGTGGCCGTCATGCCTGTGCCCGGATGGGGCTGATGGCCGGTCATGGCCGTAGTGGAGTTATCGAGAATGGTCACAGTGATCCTGGCCTTGTTGTAGGCGGCATTGAGTAGGCCTGTCATGCCTCCGTGCAGAAAGGTTGAGTCGCCCAGGCTGCAACATATGCCTTCTTCCTCCCCGGCGAAGCGAATGCCGCTGGCCAGAGTGATGCTTGCACCCATGCACAGGCATGTGTCCACAGTTCCCATGCCTACCGCCATGGTGTAGCAACCGATGTCGCTGGGGTAGATTGCCTTCTTGCCGAAGACCTTTCTCATGGCGTAATATGTGGCCCGGTGGCTGCAGCCTGCGCATAGCGAGGGGGGACGGGGCGGCAGAATGCTCATCGCGAGGCCCTGTAAAGCCTCACGCTCCGGCCTGCCAATCATGCGGGCTATGGCATTTCTCACCTGCAAATAATCCAGCTCGCCTTCGCGAGGAATGGACTGCTCTTTTCCCAGGATCTCCACATGGGGATTGTTCTCTCGGGCTATTATCTGTACCTGCTCTTCCACCACCGGCTCCAGTTCTTCTATTACCATTACCCTGGAGACGTGCTCAAGCATGCGGCTGATCAATTTCCTGGGCAGGGGATAGGTTCCGATGCACAGGAATGAGAGGTCTTCACCCAGCTCGAAGATGGCTTCCTTCGCGTACATTCCTGCAATTCCTGAAGCGATAATTCCCACATCGCCGTGCAGTTCAAGCCTGTTCCAGGGCGCGCTCTCCAGTTCCTCTCCTATGGCGGTCTGTTTGGCCAAAAGCTCGCTATGCAGCGGACGGGCATGGATTGGCAGAGCCACTCGTCGCGCAGGATCCTTGATGAACCGGCCCTGCCCGCTAGGTGCCGCGGCCAAGCCGATCTCAACGTCCTCTCTGGCGTGAGAGACGCGCGTAGTGGGCCTGAGCATGACCGGGATATTGAATTTCTCGGAGAGCTCAAAGGCAAAAACGGTCATATCCTTTGCTTCCTGTGGATTCTTTGGATCAAGGCAGGGTACGGCGGCAAACTGGGCATAACGCCTGGAGTCCTGCTCATTTTGCGAGGAATGGCAATAGGGATCATCGGCACAGATCACCACCAATCCTGCACCTACGCCCAGGTAAGCAAGGGTCATGAACGGATCTGCCGCCACATTTAGACCCACATGCTTCATTGTGGCCGCGGCGCGCCTGCCAGTCCAGGAGGCTCCTGCTGCCACCTCTAAGGCGACCTTTTCGTTAACGGACCATTCCACATGCAGCGCCCCCTCACTCTTGAGATTGACCACGGTTTCTATGATCTCAGAGGAAGGTGTGCCGGGGTAGCCGGCAACTAGCCCGACTCCTGCCTCCAGGAGGCCTCTGGCAATTGCTGCGTTTCCGAGAAGATATTCTCTCACAAGTAACCATCCCTTTAATGTGGGCGGGTTATTGGTCTCTCTACTCTGATAACCGTTTGGATACAAATCTAATTAAGCCTACACCACTCGTATCATCTGCAATGGCGAAGCTGCAAAAGGCGTTGTGGCAGGAAGATGCCGTGGGATCGATTTACAATTACCTATCGCCTGGCTGTCGCATCTGTCGCCAGGGCGCGGGCCTTGTGCTCTTCGTGACCGGCAAGTGCGATCGCAGCTGTTTCTACTGTCCGCTATCCGAGGAGCGACGGGGCCGCGATAAGGTCTTTGCCGACGAAATGCCGGTGCAAGAGATTGCTGATATTTTGCAGGAGGCTTCAGCCATCGATGCTCTCGGCACAGGAATCACCGGCGGCGAGCCGCTTTTGAAATTAGAGTATGTTCTGGAGTGCATCCGTGCTTTGAAACAATCGCGGGGAGCGTCGCATCACATTCACCTCTATACAGGTATTCTTCCCGGTCGCGATGTCCTGGAGCGGCTAAAGGAGGCGGGCCTGGACGAGATTCGCTTTCATCCACCGTTCGACCAATGGTCGCATCCCGTCGGGCTCAAGGAGGCCCTGCGGCAGGCCAAAGCCCTGGGCCTGATAGCGGGCGTAGAGATACCCTCCATTTTGCCAGCGCCCGCGATCATCGAAGCGGTAAGGGATGCTGATGCCTTTTTGAATGTAAATGAGCTGGAGTTCTCAGAGACTAATTATGCCGGTCTGGCCAAAGCCGGCTATCAACCGGAGGACCTGGGCTGCGCAGCAACGGGAAGCGAAGAGGTTGCCAGGGAGCATTTCTTGAAAGATGGCATGAAAGCGCACTTTTGCCCCTCCCGTTTCAAGGATGCGGTTCAATTGCGAGAGCGACTCTTGCGCAGGGCGAATAAAACGGCGCAGCCTTTTGATTATGTGAGCGAGGAGGGTACCATAATTCACGGCATAATCGAGGGTGATCTACAGGCTGCTTTGCAGATTCTTCAGGAGAATGCGGTTCCAGAAGATATGTACTCTTGGCGGGATGAAAGGATAGAAATCGCCGCCTCTATCCTGGAGGACTTAACACACGAACTGAAAGGCGTCTTATGTATTCTCAGCATAATTGAGAAGTATCCTTTTGAGGATGGACTGGTCGTGGATAGAATACCTTTATAATCCTTAAATTCATTGCTTGAGGGCGGTGATTTTGCCGGATGGAAAGCGCTGAAGAACGAATCCAGGAGAGGCTCAGAAATTATCTTAAACGGGACGGAATAGGAATTCGGAAGGCTGTATTAAAGTTGTTTTTGAGCGATGGAGCTTACACCACTGAGGACGTCTTCACCTACCTCGCGAAGGAGGGTTTTGACGTCAGCTATCGGGGGGTTTCAGCCATGGTGGGGCTCATGAATACTCGCCTGGGCATTCTGAGCATTGACGTTTCCGGGGACCATAACGTCTATTCCCTCAAGGGAGATCACAAGGGTGTTGTGAGGTCTGTTCTGGATAATTATTGATATCGATAAGGCGATGCATCAGTTGGGCGGCTCGCCTCTTTTCATTCTTTTCATATACTTGCCTAGCACAAGGTCCGCCATCAGATTCATGCCTTTGAGGGCCGCGTGAATAGCAGGTCCTGCCGTCATCCTTTCCCGGTAGAGGCTATGCAGTCTCTTGAGGTGGCGCAGGTTATACTCCAGGCACAATCCCACCAGCTGCCAGTGCTCGGGCAGTGCATCTTCTCTGGCAAATCCTTTTCTTCCTCCCAGCTTGGTATCAGCGATGGTGGTGAAAAAGAGGGGCAACATGAGCCCGGTATAACCCATGAGCGACTCCACCAGTTCTGTGGTCTTTATGACATCCTCTGCGGTCTCTCCCGGCAGGCCCAGGACCAGGCTGGCTACGGGAAGCCAGGACTCTTCTGCGAAGAGACTGTAACAATCCCTCACAATTTCTGGCCAGTTGTCGATCTTCGCGGGCCGCGCTTTATTGGGCATATGCATCTTTAGGATGCGGCAGCTTCCTGTCTCAATGCCGATCCAGGCGGACATGTGATTCTGATCCGAGCCTACGCCTACGATCTGTGAGACGGCGCGCAATAGATCCTGATTTTGATGGACTGATGCAATGCTGAGATGAGATACATCAATGGTCTTCGGACCGAGATCTTTTACCGAGGATACCAGTTTTTGTATCTTCTTCTCATCGGTCTTGCCGTCATGGTAACCGTAAGAGAAGAAATCCTCGCTGTGCAGGATAATGTCCCTCTGGCCGCTGTCTAGGTTAATCTGCACATCCTCCAGTATCTTTTCCACAGGCCGGTGGCGCAGAGTTCGCATAGCGGGCGAGCAGAAGGCGCAGCCTCGCCAACAGCCTCTGCCAATCTCCACAATACCGCCGATGGTCGCTCCGCGATTGACGGGAATTGCTTCCCCGGCAACGGCTCTTCCCCGGATGACCTGCGAAACGGTATCCTTGCCGATGATCTTTCTGCAAATATCCGGAAAATCGCTCTCTCCTTCACCCAGGTAAATGTGATCTACTCCCACATCCTCGCCCATTACCTCCCAGGCGCCATTGCCACCTACTACTACCTTCGGCCTATGCTCTCTGATGAGGGGATGGCGCACGAGCTGCAGAAACTCGGATCGATTGAAGGGCGGCCCCCGGCCGATAATGTCTTCGACCTCCCGGACAGCGATCTTCCCCATGGGATCGTCATGAGTTATGCCCACAATCTTCGTGTTCGGTCCGATGGCCTGCTCCAGATGATAGGGATGGGCCACCATTACCTCATCTCGGGAAAAGCCCGCTTCTCGCAATGCCGCTTCTACCTTTCTTAGGCCGCATGGCGCAATCTTCGCCGAGCCGTCCTTTGCGGCAGGCACTGGCGGGCAGAATAAATTATGAAATATCCAGTCAGGCAAAGCTCTCCTGGGCATGATTGCGGCAAAGCCGAGCATCACTCCACCGTGATAGCTGCTCATCATGGTGGTGTCGCTCGTGAGGACAATTCTCTTGCCAGGCATCTGCGGCATAGGCTTAAGTCAATTTCAGTTAAGGCAGATAACGTTGTTGGACCGGAAAAGCCAGCTTAGAGAAGATCCTTCAGTTCTTCTCTGCTGATACCAGCGTCCTTTAAAATTTGGAGAAGGGTTCCTTTGGCAACATCTTGGCTGCTATGAAAAGGAACAGTGACACGTCTCTTTGTCACGGCATTCGCGAAGATGTAATGGCTACCTGTAACTTTTTTCAGTACGAAGCCCTTCTTTTCCAGTATGGCTATTACTTTTTGAGGAGAGAGAGGAGGCAGCTTAGGCATGGGCCTCCACAGTCACCCTGCACTCGATGAGGTCGTCCTCCAAGGGAACAGGCTCACCATCCTCAATGAGACTCTCCACATAACCCGTGATTGCATCCCTGGACATCTCGATGGCCTCTTCTACAGTCTTCCCGTAGGTGACGCATCCTGGAAGGGCCGGGACCAGGACGGTGTAGCCGCCTTCTGGTTCCCTTCTAAGAGTGATTCGATAACTAAGAGTCCTCATAGTTGGTGCAAACTGCAGATGATGAAATATAACTTGCGGCTATCGTCGCACGAAGCTCTTGGGGTAACGGCCTCACGCGAAGTCGCGAAGAAGCCATGATTGCAGACCTAGCGCACGCATCCTCTCTAATCGATGACCGGTGTGAGGCTATCGAATTTTGCCGGGATGACCTGTAACCTTTCGATTCGGTCAAGGGCCGTGACCCCGGAGCCGTCCCGGCTGAGTGGGCCGGCTTGCCTGACGATCGCGTCTGTAGGCTGGGGAACCGGGCGGAAAGCTGCGCCGGGGCCGGGGGTGGGCGGCCAGGGGCGCGGGATCGGCATGGCGCGGACGGTGGCGGGGCTGGTAGCCTGAGGGTCTCGCTTTTAAGATTGCAATCTTCCTGGTCCTCGGTCAGAAAAGAAATGCGTAGTTTTATTACCATCAAACGGATCTTAAACTGACAGCTAAAGAGAACGCGGAGAGTCGATGATTGGCAGGCTCGAACAGGATTGATGCGCATGAGTGAAGGATCGGTTAAACAATGGGAGCGCGCCGATGAAGAGGTGCGAAAGAACCTGCCCCCAGGCGTGAAGCTCATGCGCACGCTGCGAGGGCACACGGGCACGATCGGACGCATAGCTTGGTCGCCGGATGGGCGAATGCTGGCGTCGCCGTCAGCGGATCGGATTATCTGGCTATCGGACGCCGAAACGTGCGAGTGCTTGCAGCCCAATAGGGCATTGAAGCCTTTCACCATTGGATGTAATGTTCTACAGATTAAGGAAAGCATCGTTAGCGTTTATCCGTTAATGTCGATCGACGCCATGTTTCGCCAATCGAGGGCTGCCTGGAAGCATGCGCATGTTTGTGCTCTGTTCGTCGCTGGCTGCATGAGATCGAACTGCGCAAATCGGAGTGTTTTTCGAAATAGGGCCGTGAAGGCTCCAACTCAAGCAACTGCCCTGACGACGACACATAATCAAGCGGTAGGATACAACTGTAGCATTATCGAAAAGGATAAGACAAAATGAAACAAAAGGACAAGATTGGACTATTAGTTCCGGTCGTGTTAGGTGTAATTGGCAGTTTTGCCAGCCTACTTTCAATCCCTAACCCAACCCTGCGTTGGATTCTGCTGACTGTTTCGGTTCTGCTGATTGTTATCGGCCTTGCTGTGGCGTTGAACGACATGATTCACTTAGCATCGGCGTGGTCAGTGCTTCGAAGTTGCAGGCGGCTTGGCATCATCCGAATTCATCCGGATGGCAAGAGTGGAGTAGAACTTCCAGAACGTGTAATGTCTTCACGATCGATTAAAATCATGTCAGTGAGCGGAATCGTACTCATAAGACTGCTCAAAGATGAACTTGTCGCAGCTCTAAGGAATGGATGTTACATAAAGGTCCTACTTGGAACTTCTGCATCCGATTTTGTCAAGGACGTTGAAGAAGCAGAATCTTCCTCGCGATTAGGCCAGATCGGGCCGGAATTGGATCAGGTCGAGAAGCTGTTGGAGGAGTATTTGGCCGATGCCGATCGAGGGAATATCAATATTCTTCCGGGAAAAATCGAGATTGTACACTTCAGAACGCAGCTTCGTTCATCCATAATGATCTGCGATAACGCTTGGGGCAAGCTAACCTTGAACCTTCCGCCAAAACGTTCAATCCAGACACCATCGATTGAAATGGAGGCGCTAGACGGTGGTTTGTTGGCAGATTGTATTCAACACTTCGACCAGATCTGGCAGCTATCTAAAGTTAAAGGACTGGTCCGAGCTGTCCAGCCGATGTCATTGACCGAGTCGAAGGAGCGCATTCACTGCGGGTCGAAAGTCGAAGCTATAGATAAATCCGCCGACTTGCATCGGGACTCTGACGCATTCGTCATGTCGGCCAAAGGCGAGACGAGCACGAAGAGCTTCCTGGAATGGGCCGGGGGTGAGCGGGTTACGCTGGCGATTGTATTCACCGATGTGGTCGGCGCGACTGCACTTGGAACTGAAATGGGTGACGAGGCCATGAACGAAGTCCGGCGAGCGCACTTTGCCCAAAGCCGAAAGCTGATCGCCCAGTTCAAGGGCCGAGAGATCAAAACCATTGGTGATAGCTTCATGGTTGCGTTCAAGTCTGCAGATGCAGCTCTGGACTATTCTATGGCGTTACATCGAAATACGGGCCATCCTAATATCCAAATTCGTGCTGGCATTCATATCGGGCCGACGCATGTGGTGGGAGGCGAAATCTTTGGTGGTACTGTGAACTTCGCCGCTCGAGTGGTCGTAAACAGCAGAGGCCCAGAAATCTGGCTCAGCGATCGTGCTAAAGACGACATAGATCGTCTTGGTGCCGAGCAATACGAACAATTAGGATGGCAGCGGCACGATGGCGTGGCTATGAAAGGCTTCCCAGGCACATTCACGCTGTGGTCGTTGCAGAAGCACCCGGGCTGAGGATGTTCGCAGGTGCGCATTCTTGTGATCTGCGGTTGGCGAGAGCCAGGCAGTGGATCAATTATGGGCTGGAATTTGTTTCTGCAAAAATAGTCCCTCTCTCATCAACACTTCGCGGCTTCGCGGCTTCGCGCCTTCGCGTGATAACCTTGATCTTGCATCACGACCCAGCAATAAACCCAACAGGTTTTTATCGGACTCCCTATCATTTGGAGACTCGTGCAAAATAAGTCGTTAGCGGATATCAACGAACGCATTCGCGACGGGAGCGCCCGCGTAGTAACGGCAGAGGAGATGCCTGATATTGTGGACGAGCTGGGCCTTGCCGGAGCTGTGCGCGAGGTGGATGTAGTAACCACTGGAACCTTTGGGGCCATGTGCTCCTCTGGAGTATTTCTCAATCTGGGCCATAGCGACCCGCCCATAAAAATTTCCAAAGCTCTACTCAATAAGGTAGAAGCCTACGGAGGTGTGGCAGCAGTCGATCTGTTCTTAGGTTCGACGCAGCCCTCCGAGGACCGGGGAATTGAGTATGGCGGAGCGCATGTCATGGAAGATCTCATTTCGGGAAAGCAGATAGAGGTAGATGCATATGGTGCGCCCACGGATTGTTATCCTCAGATGGACCTGCAGACCAGCCTGCGTCTTGAGGATTTTAATCAGGCCATTATGGTCAATCCCCGCAATGCTTACCAGCGCTACAATGCGGCCACCAATTCTGCGGATAGTACCATGCATACCTACATGGGCACGCTGCTTCCCCGCTTTGGCAATATTCACTACAGCGGATCAGGCATACTCTCTCCGCTATCCAATGATCCGAATTTCGATTACATCGGAGTGGGCACGCGCATCTTTCTGGCCGGAGCGCAAGGGTTCGTTATGGGGTCCGGCACACAGCATAATCCACAGAATAACTTCTCGACGCTCATGGTCACGGGTGATCTGAAGAAGATGAATAATCGTTTTCTAAGAGCGGCTACGTTTCACAAATATGGCCCCAGCCTGTACCTTGGCATTGGCATTCCCATACCGATCCTTAATGAGAAGCTTGCCAGGAGTACTGCTGTGCGGGATAGAGACATCACCGTTCCTGTGGTGGACTACGGCATTGCTCGCCGGGATCGCCCCTCTTTGAAAATGGTTAGCTACGAAGATCTGAAGTCAGGTATGATCGAGATTAATGGAAAAGATGTCTCGACCTCCTCCCTCTCCAGTTTTCATGTGGCCAGGGAAGTGGCCAACACTCTAAAGCAGCAGGTGGAAAAAGGCGAGTTTCTGTTAAGCAGTGCTGTTGAGCCCTTGTCTCGCGTGGGCAGTTCCCGGCCCATGAAGCAGACAAAGGAATCGCCAAACGTAGGAGATGTAATGAGTCGCGACGTGGTCACGGCTCATGAGGACATCGGGGTAGATGAGGCAGCCAGGTTGATTGTGAGAGGCAGCTTCGATCACCTGCCGGTGGTCTCCCGGGACGGACGGCTGATGGGCATAATTACTGCCTGGGATATATCCAAGGCAGTGGCAGGCGGCAAATCCTCTCGCATTGGGGAGATCATGACCCGGCGGGTTTATTCCGTCAAAGCAGATGAGCCCATTGAGCTTGCTGCTCGCACCTTTGACACGCACAGCATCTCTGCAATGCCGGTGGTAGATAGAGACAATAAGGTAATCGGGATGATCACAAGCAATCACCTATCCCGGCTCTTCGCGCGGAGGCGATAATCAATGAAATTAATGCTGCATGTAGCTCCTGGAATTGTGCGTTATCCTCTCATAGCTTCAGTTATACTGGAGACAGGTGCTCTGGTGAACATCGAGAGAGCCAGCATCGATGCAGTGAGCGGAGAGATTGTGCTGGAAGTGCCCCAAGACAAGTGTTCGATAGTAAAGGAAGCATTCGAGAGGCGCGGGGTAAAGGTCGTGCCCTTGGAGATTCCCGTCATCAGGGATGAGAATGAGTGCGTGCATTGCGGGGCATGTGTCTCCATCTGTCCCACTGGCACATTTCGTTTCGAGGATTGGCTGGTGGTGGCCGATTCAGGCAAATGCATTCAATGTGGTGCCTGTATCATGGGCTGCCCTCAGCGTGCTTTGAAGCTGGTTTTAAAGTAGCTCACTTTCAGTACGGGCCTCGTCCAAATTTTTTACTCATTTTTTGTTGGCTACGGTCAGGTATTTATGGCAGATTTTCAATGGATGAAAAGGCAAGCGAATAGGTCTATTTGAAGCAATTATTTTTATGAATATGTTTGTGAAGTTATTAATCTATGTGCAATTAACATAATAATTATACATACAAGTTCGTTCTTAGCCTTCTATGCGATCGACAAACGACGATGATTGCCATTAATATTATTGGTGTAGATTATATTTGCGTGCATAATATACCTATTTTTATCAATCATATTTAAAATATAATAAATATATATTTGCCCGTGGTATGTATCTGATTCCGCCAGCCATCTAGATCTTCATGAAGGCTATCTTTGCACATTTACATAAATAAATATGCAATTTTTTTGGATATTATTTGATCCAGTTTCCCTATTGAAGTGAAACGACTTTTCATTTACTGCAAATTCTATTCCTAATTTGTTACAAATTTATTAAAATATTTTCTAATCTAATCCAGTCATAAAACATACAATCTAAAGAAATAGTAACTTATATATGGGGGGACAGTTAATACAGAAAGAATAGGTTAGTGGTGTATATTTTAGCGATTGTAGGGGGAGATATGACACTTGATATTGATCCACTATGTGATGTGGAAAGGCAACGGTTCATGTCTTTGTGTTATACTGCCAAATTTTTTTATATCAATTCATGCCTAGAATCGTGGGAAAAATATCTTTTACATATTCTATCAATTACTTCTGTTCGATGCGGGTGGAAATGATGACTGATGACTGCAACGTCTTCTCTCTGAATATCCTGGCCGAAGCCCTTTGCCAGCCGGGAGGCTACGAGCCAAAGCGACTGCGTGCAATCTCTTGCCAGGGATCTGATCTCGTTTCGCCCTTCATTGAGGCCATACTCTCCTCCGATGAGGATCAGATGCAAAAGAGGCTTGCCTGTCTGGCAGATTCGCTCTCTGAGAGTAGCAGCTCAACAGCCTGGTTTGATCTAGGTAGACTGGCAGCCAGCCTCTTCTTTCGAAACGTTGCAGAGGAGTACTTTGAGAAGAGTGCCCGTCTAGCCCAGGCGCAGGGAGACGATGAGGGTAGGGCACAGGTTTGGAACTCTATGGGCAGCCTCTACAATGATGATGAGGACTGGGATCGAGCCTGCCGGTTCTATGAAATAGCCCTGTCGGCTCTTGATGCGGACAAGAGTCCGTCTCTGATGTGCACCGTTCTGGCAAATTTGGGCAAGGCAAGTTGTCGGCGAGGCGATATGTCAAGAGCGGAGCAGTGCTATTCCAAAATGCTTTGCTTGCTCGATGGCGAAGATCATTTTGGCCGGGCCGATGCGCTCCATTGCCTGGGAGAGCTTTGCCAGATAGGGGGCAATTATGGTGGGGCGGAGGAATACTATAAAAAGAGCCTCTTCGAGAGGGAGAAGGCTCAGGACAGATGGGCAATGGCGGCATCGCTCGCGGCCCTTGCATCAGTCTATCAGCTGACTGGAGCGGCAAATCGAGTGGAAAGCTGCCTGGGAAAAGCCCTGCATCATCTGCAAGATATCGGTGATGCTTTGGCCGCGGCCAGGATTCGTTTTCAACTCGCGGATTTCTTTTTCCTGGAAGGCAGGTATAATGAGGCTGTAGATCATTATGAAAAGAGCCTGCCTGCCTTAGAAGAAGGAGACACACTTCTGGCAGCCCGCGCTCAAGCTCGCATAGGACAATGCTTCCTGGATTTAGGCGATTACGTCCTTGCAGAGGATCATTTGGAGAGGGCGAGAGAGATCATGCATGGCCAGGGCGACCTGGGCAACGTTGCTGATCTGCTCGTATTGCTTGCCGGCAATTATCGCATGCAAAATCGGCTTGATGAGGCTTTGCAATGCATCAGGCAATGCCTGGAGATCAGAGAGCAGCTTGAGGACTCCAGCGCAATTGCAGATGCATATAGCTGCATGGGACTGATTCATGCCGATCGGCGCGAATACTGCATTGGAAAAGATTGTTTTCAGAAGGCAGCAGATCTGTTGATGCAGAACGGAAAATGCTTGTCCGCGGCTGAGGCTCTCTCCAATTTGGGAAGCTTATGCCATCTGAATGGGGAGCGCGAGGATGCCTTAGACTTCTATAGTCGCGCTTTGGATATCTTCTCGCAGTTGGGCAATGAGCAGGGTAAGTACCAGACGCAGGCTAATTTAGGCCTTATCTACCAGAGCAAAGGAGAGTTCTCTCTTGCTGAAGATTACCTGCAAAAAAGCCTGGCGGCCAGAGATGGGACGGATATGGCCGGCGAAGCGAGCATCAAGCTCTCTTTGGGACTGACAGCGCAGTGCAAGGGCGACTGGGATTATGCCCGGGACAATTTTGAGCAGGCAGCTATGGCTTTTGAAGATCTGGGAGATCTCCATGGTTTTTCGCTGGCGCAAAACAATCTGGGAAATCTGCACTCCGATCTGGGAGACACACGCAAGGCTATTTTATGCTATAATTTGAGTCTGGATGCCAAGCGCGCTCAAAATGACCAGCACGGCGTGGCCACAACTCTGGCAAATCTGGCGGCTGTCTATTACCAGGAAGATGAGCTGGAAACGGCGGAGGAGATGTACCAACAGAGCCTGGCGATCTTCCGAGAGGTAAGCGACCTGAGGAGTGAGGGCAAGTTGCTCCTTGGCCTGGCCGGGGCTAAGGCCAAGAAGGGGGAGCTGAAGGAAGCTATGGAGCATTTTAAGGACTGCCTTCAAATAGGAATGGGGCAGGAGGACGCCCCGGTCATGACAGCAGCTTTGGATGGCCTTGTCAATGTATCTCTTCGACTTGGACTGTGGCAGGAGGCAAAGGCCAGCTATGTCCTGGTATTGAATGCCCTTCGCTCCCAGGGAGGATCGGAGGCTTTGGCCGCGGTATTATGCTCTTTGGGAAATCTGCAGGCTGATCTGGGTGAGTGGGATCATGCTCTGCAAAACTATCAGGAGAGCCTGACAATCTTGGAGCAGCTGGGGGATGAATATTCCATGGCTGTGGCCAGGAACAATCTGGCTAATATCTGTTACCGACGTGGCGATTGGACTGCGGCTCTTGAGAATTACCGCTTCAGTCGTGATGGCTTTGCCAAGGTGGGTGATGACAAGAGCCAGGCATCCGTCTTGAGCAATATGGCCAGTCTGTGCCACAAGAGGGGTGAATGGTCCCAGGCCTTAGAGTGTTACCAGGAAAGCCTGGATCTCTTCGAGAGGCTGGAAGATATGGCCGGGGCAGCGCAGGTGCTGGGCAACCTGGGCAACTTCTATCATCGCAGAGGAGAGCGCAGTTTAGCAAAGGAGCATTTCTTAAGGGGCCTGGAGATATTAAAGCGCCAGGGAGACCGGCAAGGTGCCCTGGAGATGCAGGCCAATATCGACATGCTAAGACCGGGCCGTGGCGACATTCCCGAGAATCTCGATGATTATTACAAGCAGCTAGATGAGTTGAAAGCACAAGGAGACCTCTTCAGTCAGGCTGAGGTGCTCAGCGCACTGGCGGGCACTCTTGCAGATCGCTGCCAGTGGGAGTCTGCCCTTTCCTGCTACCAGGAGAGCCTGCAACTTTTTTCGGCGGTAGGGGAGATTTACAGCCAGGCCCAGATCCGTTTCAATATGGCCCTGGTTTATAAAGATAAAGGTGATTTGGATGAAGCCGTCGCTCTCTTAAGCGAGGCCCAGGAAATCTTTCAGAGGCTTGATGCATCGCCATGCATCGCCCAGTCCAGGCTTAATCTGGGAACCATTCTTGGCATGAAGGGCCATGCAAAAGAGGCCGAAGATCACTTGCGCAAGGCCATTAGTCTACAAGAGGAGCTGGAAGCTTTGCCCGATCTGTGTGAGGGATATCTGGCCAGGGCGCAGTTCCTGGTCCGCGAGGAGCGGCTGAATGAGGCTGAATTCTATATCAGCCGGGCGGAAACGCTCATATCTCGCACCGATTACCCTATCCTCAATATCATGCTCTACAATACGCAAGGCGAGTTCTATCAGAAAGAAGGCCGCTATCGCGAGGGAAAGAGCAGTTATGAGATGGCTTTGTCCCAGGCAAGAATGCAGTCCAACCCCTATGAAGAAGCCAAAGCTATCGCCAATTTAGGGCGGCTGGCAATGCAGGTTAAGGATTATCCCGAAGCCATGATCAAGCTGCAGCAGGCGTTAGCGGCCATGAGCCGCCTGGGGGCAGTGCATGATTCTCTTCTCCTTTACCTGGATCTTAATCGTCTCTTCCTGGCCCAGGGGGATTACGTGCGAGCGGAGGAGATGGCAGCACTTCGAGAGCGCGAGATAAGCCGGGTCGGATTTATGGAGCATGCTGGCTGCAAGAATGAGGACGCACTGGGCTGCTGCGCCGTCCAGCTATTATCCTGCCATGATGAAGGCTGTAGTAACTCGACTCTGTCCGCGAAGAGAGAAAAAGAAAAGATGCCTGGGCCGTTGCCTGTCCCATTGCTGCAAAGCCAGGACGGGCTAGAGGTCGGACCACACCATGGAGGGCAATAGACTGAGCTGTAGGTCGTTCTCCGCCAGGGCATGCCTGATCTGCGGCTCTTTGAGAAGCAGATCCAGCTCGCTAAGTCGTCCCATTACTTCACCGATGCGAGCGGCTTTATGCTCGCTCCTGTCACGAACCGACGCGTAAAATATCTCGCCGCGGTCTTTTTCGGCGATCACTCCAAAGAAGTCGCGGCTGTAAAAACCCTTGAACCTGAGAATGATGGGCTTGTAGACATTCTTCAATGCCGGAACATAAAACTCATCCAGTACGATCTGTTGCATTCGATTCTTGGTCTCGGCGATGCGCAGCCTGATATATCCCTGTCCGTGAATATAACCCGCATAATGGATGTCGTATCTGATTCGAGAACGCAGGTCGGTATGCAGTCCCAAGGTAAACTCACAGATATCCTCAGGCTCCATTGGATTTAAGTTGAAGAAGTACCTGATGAAAAGAGTGTACTGGTTTTCAAAGGTGATGTAAATATCGCTTTCATCGTTCCCTTTACTCTTGACCGCGATATCACGCACATTCCAGCCAAAGAGCTTCTGGGCCTCTTCTTTGGTGAAACTGCGTCGCGCAAACTCGCGAACCTTCTCCAGGAGATCTCCCATAGTTTCCATTTGCAAACACTCTTCTCTCGAATCGGATAAACATTATGCTGAGAACAGGATTAATATTGCCGCGGCCAGGGTGATCGCGATTGCGGTCTGCATAAGACTCAGGGCGCGCGGCACGTCCGATGTCTCCGGCTCGTTGCCATCCTCCTCCAGCACATAGTAGCCGGGCTTCTCCAGGCGGATATGCAGAGCGCCCGCCAGGGCTGCCATGGGCCAGCCGGAGTTGGGGCTGGGCGTCCTGCCATGGTCGCGAAAAGCCGCCCTGATAGTTGCGCCTATGACGGCGGGCCGGGCCAGGGCGATGAGAATAATGGATAAGCGGGCAGGAATATAGTTGGCCAGGTCATCGAGCTTGGCTCCGGCAAAGCCCAGATCCTTGAGGCCTTTGGTTTTATAGCCAATCATGGAGTCCATGGTGCTTATGGCCTTGAAGGCCAGAGCGGCCTCGAGTCCCAGGCCAAAAGGAGCAAAGAGTAGATAGTAAAAGATGGGCGATAGGATTGCGTCCACATAGTTCTCGGAGAGCGACTCTATCACAGCCGAGCTGGCCTGGCTTTTGCTGAGCTGGGCGGTATCGCGGCCCACTAATGCGGGAAGCATTGACTTGGCCTCGTCCATGTCCCTGTCGATCATCAGCCCGATATCACGGGAGACTTGCAGCAAACATTTGATCGCGAATGTGGACTTGAGTAAGTATGCGCTGACCAGTAGTGGCAATAGCGGAACATATCCGGCAGCTCTTACTATCAAGTGGCCTGATAGAACAGTTACTACTATTACTATTGTCGCCAACGCAATTCCGCCCGCCTTAGTGGGCGCAGCCCTGGCGCGCAGGAACGCGATGATCTTTCCAATCCAGACCACGGGGTGAACCTTTGCAGGCGGCTCGCCCAAGAGGATGTCATAGGCTGCTGCCAGGAGAAATACGGCCAGACTTTCTGTAATCATCGTCTCTTCTTCTCCTTCAAAGCAGCGCCTCCAGCTTTTTCCAGACGGTGCCAAGAGCCTCGCCGTTCATGAGTGCATCCAATATCATGCAGGCCACCTCAGGGCGGTGTATTATCTGGCATGAACCGCAAAACCAACTTCCGTCCTGCTCTCTGCCGCCGGTTCTGCTGTCCTTGCAGGGATAAAAGGGGCAAAAGCAGAGGGAGCAGTCCTGATCAAGGGAATGACAGGGGAATTTCTCGCAATTCAGTCTCTGCATGCTAGAGCCTTCTCCAGGGCTGCAATCAACTGCTTGTTCTCGCTATGGCCTCGCACTGCTACTCTGATGTAGCTTTTGCCCAGGCCAAAGGACTGGCAGTCGCGCACCAGCACTCCCTCTCGCATAGACCTCTTCGCCAGCACATCCGAATCCAGGCCTGATGGCTTTATGTTCACTAAAATGAAGTTGACGCTGCTGGGAGATGGCTTTAGCCCAAGTCCACACAGGGCCGACTCCAGCCAGGCCAGCTCCTCTTTTATGACAATACGGCTTTGAGCCAGATGCTCTTCGCAGCCTAAGAGATACACAGCGGCTGCAGAGGCGAGCGAGCCGATGGACCATGGAATTCTGGCCATATTCAAAATACCGGCAAGCCTGGAATTTGTCACCCCAAAGCCCAGGCGCAGGCCGGGCACGCCAAAGGACTTGGTTAGCGACCTCATGACGAAAAGATACTCTCTGCATGGCGCTTGAATTGCCACGCTCTCCTTCGGCTCGGAAAGCTCAATGAAGGCTTCATCCACCAGCAGGAAAGTCTGCGCGTCTTCGCATCTGTCGGCAAGATCCATGACCTGGGCCCCTGAGAGGAGTTTTCCTGTAGGATTGTTGGGGTTGCACAGGAAGAGCAGCTTGGCCTGGGTCAGATCGGCTTTTGACAGCAGCGGCAGGCCGTCTTCGCCGATATTCACCTTCTTTATGGTCGCTCCCGCAATAAGAGACTGGTTGGTGTACTCGCCAAAGGAGGGCGTGGGCACCAGGGCAGTGTCGCCTTCCTCTAAGCAGCATTCGGCAAAGAGCCGGATCAGCTCTGAGGAGCCATTGCCGGGCACGATGCATTCCATATCAACATCCACGAATTTTGCGGCGGCGCGACGAAAGTTCCGGTAGCTACTATCAGGATAGTGGCCAACATGTTCCAGCTCTTCTAAAAACAATTCCCTGAGAGGCGGCGAGCCCAGTGGATTGATATTGGCAGAGAAGTCTAAAGGCTCCGCTCCCAAAATTGACGCTGCTTCCTGTACTTTGCCGCCATGCTGGCAGGTTGCCACCCCGGCAAAGCTTCTCCGTATCCGGTTTATCATGGATTTCCTTGCCTTCTTTTGTGATGGCATTTCAATCTTGTGGACAGAAAATCCTCCATTAACGATCGTGACTGGACGGCACCACTACGCCATGGTGATTGGTATATAAAATTATCACTATGGAAGTCTGGGCGATTTTGCTAATTTTATATTAGTTGGTATCCGAAAGTGTTTTATCTACTCTATGCGAACCCAAACGCCGTATATCAAAGGAAGAGGAGGCTAAGATTCCGATGGCAACAAGAGAGGGCAGCTTTTCGGTTGAGGACATGAAGAACG
>JBFYLJ010000153.1:0-10474 GCA_041305465.1 Methanothrix sp. | reverse complement strand
AGATGCAGCAGTTGTAGAGACCACAGCAGGCTCTATTATAGGAATTACGGCATCCGGGGCAAACTCCAGAACTTCGGCTGACAGCATCGTAGGCTATGAGACTGTAGGAGTCTCGACGCTGGGCGCCGCAAATGTCCTGGCTTGGGGTGACTTTGCATCCGCGGCCTCAGCCACAAGTCCTCTTTCGACTGCCGTCATTGAATCCGACAAGATTTCCGTCAATGGTGGAAGCGTAGTGGGAATGGCGGCTGCGAGCGGTCAGGTCGAAGCCGATAGTCTGGGATTCAGCAATTTATATCCGAGCGGAACGAACCTCAAAGCATCAGGTTCGAGCGCAACTGCTGCTTCTGCAATCGGTTTGGGCATGACGACCTTGCAGGCCAATAAAGTGACCGTAAACACAGGCAGCATGGTGGGCCTGGCGACCGAAAACGGCGAGATTACTGCAAGCAATCTGGGATTCAACGGATTAAGTTCGATCGGCTCCATACTGACGGCCAGCGGCAGCAAATCGATCATAGCCGCAGGAGCAGGGAACGAGATTACTCTGCAACCCGGATCAGCAAAAGTGAAATCGATAACTATTGATCCCAACGGAGTTCTGCTGGCACTTGGCGCAGGCGGCAATAGCGAGCTATATGCCGACAGCCTTGAAGCCAGCAAGGGCTTGACGACATCTGTGGCAAAGGGCTTTGTATTGCAGGCGACTGGGACGGATTATTCCATGATCGCGGCTGCATCGAGTGGATCTATAGCAGGTGGAACTATCATTAACTTCCAGCCTTCTTCAGGTGCCAGTCCTTACTACGGCATGACCATACCCTGGGGTGCTTATGGAGGAGCAAGAACGGATGGTGGAACGGTGACCGCAAATCAGCTCATGGCCAAGTCAGACATAACATCGATTACAAATACCAACTATATCATCGGCGGGCCTAATGCAGGAACATCCACAAAAGACTATGCAACATTGCAGGCATCAGGAACACAACCAGTGGTCTTTGCAGCCTATAAATCGAAGAGCCTAATTGATCCAAGTCCGTCAGTAGCGACGAAGACTGATAACGATGCACACACGATATGGGCCTACAGAAATACAGTTGAGGGCAAAAAGGAGGCGAACTAATGAAACTGCTACTAGTCGGGCTGCTAACTGCGGCCCTCATCTTTGCGGCACAAGGAGCAACCTGGTCAGGAGCTGTTAAGACTAACTCTGATTCCTGGTCCATATCCAGGGAGAGCAGCAACCTGAGCTTCACCTGCGAGCAGTCGGTGCAGGGAACTATCTCGCCTGTTGAATATCGATACGGAACCCTGAGTCCTTACCACTCCAACTACGAGAATGTGATGGTTAACGACGTGGGCATTAGGGAGCGGACTTCCGCCATGCAAGGGTCCTTCAGCTCTGAGGAGTTGCTTTCGCTCAAATCACATATCAACAACTCTGTGAACGCCACCATTTACAAGCCGGCGGGGTCAGATGTCTACACCATTGACTTCTATGAGAAGTGGCCCGTGAACCTCAACTACAGCAGAGCCATTAACTACTCAGGCAGAGAGATCAACAACCGTCAGTTTGTGGGCAACAATCATGATTACGTGGGTGCCAACTTCCTTTACAACCACGAGTTCTCCAAGGAACAGAGCCTGAACATGAGCCTGGAGAGGATGAATGCCACCATCTTTGCAACTGATGAGGCCCTCGACGTTGTCCAGGTCAAAGCCACCAGAGACACGCAGTACAGGCTACAGTCACATAGCACAGGCATTGCCAATTTCAAGTGGAGACAGGCTGATACGGATGATGAGATCCTGAATGCCGGAGATGAGCGATTTGTGGGTGTCTACGATATTGTCAAAAACATTCGCATGAAATCTCGCTTTGACTTATATAAGAACGAAGACTCCTGGCTGCCATGCTGTTCCGGTGGATACTTCACCATGAATCCTCTCGATCAGGAAGGCATTAAATCTGCGAAAGGGGTTTTCGACTGCAGCTGCTTTGACGTGCCCGCAAAGGCCCAGTTTCAGGTATAAGTAACAGGATGCCGAGGGCAGCTTTCTTTTTTTTGTTAAACAACAGCACCAAGGGCGTTTCCCATTGGAAGCCGAATTTTATTTTCGATATAAAAAAATTTAGAATTATGATGATTTTGTGCCTTTTATGGCGATAGCTTTGTCGAAGGCATTCACAGCATCTTGATACTTGCCGACTGCATTGAGCATCAAGCCCAAATTGTTCCAGGCCTCCGAATAATTGGGGTCCGCTTTGGTGGCATTATCGAATGATTCTATGGATTCCTGCGTTCTGTTGAGATTCAGCAGAGCAACGCCCCTATAATTCCATGCCATGGCAAATTTGGGGTCAATCTTCACAGCTCCATCGAAGGCGCTCACAGATTCATTGAATTTGCCTATGTTGAGGAGCCCCACACCCTTGTAATACCATGTCACGCCAGCACTTGGGTCCAGCTTGATTACCTCGTCAAAAGCTTTTATAGATTCATTGAATTCGCCACTGCTCAAGAGTGCAATTCCCTTGTTATTCCAGGCTTTGGTATTCTTGGGGTCGATCTTGATGGCATAATCATAGGCATCAATGGCGTCCTTATATCTTTCAATGGCTGCCAGAGCCAAACCCTTGTTATTCCAGGCAGCCCATGCAAATCCCGGCTCAATGGAGATGACTTTATCAAATGCATCTATAGACTCATTATACATTCCTAGATTAATGAGATCAAGTCCCAGGTAATTCCATGCCAAATAGGAACTGGAGTTAGCTTCGGTAGCATTTTGATATGCTTTAACTGCTTCCTGATAGTTTCCCATGTTATCAAGAGCTATGCCCTTGTTCATCCAGTAGCCGGCCATATCATTCTGAGCAAAAGAAGGAAATGCCAGCATGACAAAAACTAATAAAAAGCAAATAATATTCCGTTTCATGCTTTAACCTCCGAAACTTATTCGCCATTTCAAAATAAGAATGTTGTGGCATAATAAATCAACAATTCGCATTGAATATCAATGTGATCTTTATCGGCTGGCCCGCTGCTTATTGCGTCCTCGCTCTTTGATTTCTCTCAATCGAGTCTCAAGAGATATCTTCAGATCCGAAGAGAAGCCTGCTCCGAATTGGTCCAGGCGAGCGGCGATTGCCAGTTTCCCTGCCAGGGTACGAGCCACACGCCCCCTCAACTTTTTGGCAGATCCTATCACGGCGGGATGGCGAAAGATTATGCCGTGCTTGGGAGAAGGTGCATTCCCCTTGAGATGCTTAAAGAGAGACTTCTCTGCGCCCATCACCTGCACTCGACTGGAGGGCATCTTCGCCAGATAACGCAGGCCTCCTGCCCGGGAGATGAGCCGTGCCGCCAGGACGCTGCCCGCGAGGGCAGAGAGATTGGGGGCCAGAGTTTCAACTGTGGCTGAGACATCTTCCTCCGTGGCCATGCGGGACTCGCGCAGGCTCAGGATCGCTTTGGCCAACGTGCCCATATTCTCGTCTTCTTTTAGCCCTTCTGCCAGATCTTTTCCATGCACTATCTCCTGGCTATGCAGTCGAGACCACTCGTAGAGCCTCTCATCGAGCAGATTGATTGCCTGGGAGAAATTATCCAGGGCCTGCATAGCCTGGAGGAGATCCTCCTCAACTGTGCTTCCGGCCAGAATGCTTCGGCGCACCAGGCCCAGTGCCGTCTCTCGCAGCAGCTTGTTATATTCTCCGTCATCGGCTACAAAGTTGCAGGCCTTGGCCAGGGCGCGCAGATCCGGCTGCGGAAGCGGAAAGGCATTGGCCGCCACTTGCTGGATCATCAAATTTCCCTCCAATCCTTCTCTATCCTGCACCATTCCAGACAGCAAGCATCCTGTCTGCAGATCGACTCTTCCAAACCAGGTCAAAAGCTCCATTTGCTAGTACTCCTGCCCTATCTGGAATAGATTACTTTCGCCCCACACAGATTTAATTTAAATACTTCACAGTCGAAGTTACATTTACCTCTCAACAAAGAAATTAGGGGGCATATTGTTTATGAAAGAACTGGTTGATCAGATAAAAGCCCGTCTCAGAGATCAGAAGATCGAGGTCTCTGATGAGGATATCGAGTCTCGTCTAAAGAAGCTCATCGTAGATTTTCGTGTGCCTGAGGGCGAAGCAAGAAGATCTGTTTTAAATTACTTCTTCAAAGAGCATGGCATAGTGCCGCAGGTCAAGATCGGCTCGGATAAGGTCAAGATCGCTGACATCAAAGAAGCTGGTAAATGGGTCGATTTGCATATTAAGGTTTTGGATCTCTGGGATCCGGCAGTCGAGACCATCTCTCAGACAGGATTATTGGGCGATGCAACCGGGTCCATTAAATTTGTGAAATGGACCAAGTCAGATCTGCCCGATCTGGAGCTTGGCCGAAGCTATATCCTAAAAAAGTTAGTCACGGATGAGTTTCAGGGCAAGTTTTCTGTAAAACTTAATCGCACCAGCCAGATCGAACCGTTAGATGTCGATGTGGAGGCAAAGCCTGCCAGCAGAGCCCCGCAGCAAGTAACGGTGGCGCAGATAAATGATCCTGGCCTATGGATCGACCTGAAGGTTAAGGTGACACAGCTCTGGGAGACGAACAGCGAAGCTATCTCTCAGTCGGGACTGGTAGGTGATGAGACTGGTGCCATAAAATTTGTGAAGTGGTCTAAGGCTGATTTGCCTGATCTGGTGGATGGCAAGAGCTACCTTCTGAAGAATCTGGTAACGGATGAATTTCAGGGCAGATTTTCCGTAAAACTGAATAGCACCAGTCAGATTGAGCCGTTAGATGTCGATGTAGAGACAAAGCCTGCCAGCAAAGCAGTTCAACAAGTGAATGTAGTGGATATCTGCGAACCAGGCCTCTGGGTGGATCTAAAGGTCAAGGTGGCAAAACTCTGGGAGAAGAATAGCGATGCTATTTCCCAGTCTGGACTCGTAGGCGATGAGACCGGCACCATAAAATTTGTAAAGTGGGTTAAGGCAGATCTTCCGGATCTGGAAGAAGGAAAAAGCTACCTGCTTAAAAACCTGGTCACGGATGAGTTTCAGGGCAGTTTTTCCGTAAAACTGAACCGCACCAGTCAAATCGAGCCGTTAAATGTCGATGTGGTGGTCGGCTCCGTGGCGGCGGAGTTTTCTGGCGCTCTGGTGGATGTGCAAAAGGGCTCCGGACTAATCAAACGCTGCCCGATTTGCAGGCGCTCTCTGCCCAAGGATATCTGCAACGAGCACGGAAAGGTGGACGGCACTCCTGACCTGCGCATCAAAGCGGTGCTGGACGACGGCCACCGGGCGCAGGATGTTCTCTTTAACCGGGAGACAACGGAGAGGCTCCTCGATATTACACTTGATGATGCCAAGAACATGATCATGGAGGCGCTTGATCGTGAAGTAGTGTGCTCCTTGATTGAGAGCAAGCTGATGGGCAGATACTATTCCATAACTGGTCCGAGGATTGATCGCTATCTTCTGGTGGAAAGCATCAGTGAAAAACCGCCAGTATCCGTGATGCAAGTAGATGAACTCATAGCTGCGATGGAGGTGGCTTAAAAATGGCGGGATTTTCGCGAGAAGTGGCGAAAAGAGTCTTCGCCGAGGAGCTGAAGAGTTCTAACTACTCCTTCCGCGACGGGGTAGACCAGAATCAGTATGCTCCTTCATACCTTCTTACACCCACTGGAGCAAAATGCAATCGCGTTTTCGTGGTCGGCACGTTGACAGAGAAGGATAATATCGGTACAGATAAGGAGTATTGGAGGGGACGAGTGGTTGATCCCACGGGCAGCATACTGATATATGCTGGGGAATATCAACCGGAAGCAGCCCACATATTAGCTAATATGGAGGCGCCCTCATATGTCGCCGTGGTGGGCAAGCCCAATCTCTATCAGACCGATGACGGAAATATCATCATATCTCTGCGTGCGGAGTCCATTTCGCGGGTTGATGAGAATACGAGAGACCAGTGGATAATTGACACCGCTCGCTGTACCTTGGAGAGACTGGATGCAATGAAGAATGCCAGCCCTACCCCGGTATCCAGCGATTTCACCACTGCAGATAATGTGCCAGCTTCCTCTTACTCGTCCACTCCCACACAGGACACCGATCGAGCTATGCAGCATTATCAAACCGATATAGGTCAATTTCGAGAGATGGTCCTTCGCGCGCTCATCTCGTTGAAGGCGGAACTGGCCAAGAACGGCACACATTCGGAAACGACAACTTCCAAGAGTGCAAGTGTCCAGGGCGTGAAGAAGGCCGCAGACGCTGCGCCAACTGTACCGGAAGAGATGCCTCCTTCCAAAAAGAGCAAACCTAAGAAGAGCGAGCCTTTTAATGCCTGGCCGCAGCCAGAGGATGAGGAAGAGGTAGAGACCATTAATATTGGCAAGAAGAGCTGAAAAGTTTTAAATAATGTGCGCAGGCTCTACAACATGGGTGAATCAATATGGTAATTGGAGTAACGATGGTAAAGGTGGTGCCGGGACAGGAGAAGACCGTCTACAATGCCTTGCAGGAGATAGATGGCATTAAGGATGTCTACCATGTCTTCGGTGAATTCGACTTCGTAGTCATCATCGAAGTTGAGGGCCTGAGCATGTTGAATAAGCTTGTGGACGTTATCCGTGAGATTGATAACGTAACCGCCACTCAGACGGTAGTCGGGGCTGAACTTTAGCCCTTTTTCTTTTTTTTATGGAAATTGCCGAAGAGCTGGCCAAGCAGCAAAAAGCCATCTCAGTAGCGGAATTTTTTGAGAAGAATCGCCAGATCCTGGGATTTGACTCGGCGCCACGAGCCCTCATCACCTGCGTGAAAGAGGCTGTGGACAATTCCCTGGACGCCTGTGAAGATGCCGGGATACTGCCGGATATTTTTGTGCAGATTAAGAAGAGCGGCGAATACTATCAGGTTATTATTGAAGATAACGGGCCGGGCATTGTTCAAGAGGAGATCCCGCGCGTCTTCGCCAAATTGCTCTACGGGTCTCGTTTTCATACTCTACGCCAAAGCCGCGGCCAGCAGGGCATAGGCATATCTGCGGCGGTGCTTTATTCTCAGCTCACCAGCGGCAGGCCTACCAAGGTCATCTCCAAGATAGCTGCAAACAGACCGGCTCGTTACTGCGAGCTGCTGATAAATACTGCCAAAAACGAGCCAGAGATTCTAAAATCTGTGGATATGGACTGGGAACGTCCCAAGGGTACGCGCGTGGAACTGGAGATGGAGGGCACCTATGTGAGGGGGCGCCGCCAGTCGGTCTATGGCTCACTGAAGAGCACAGCCATTGTCAATCCCCATGCGCGCCTGACCCTGGTGGAGCCGGAGGGCAATGTGGAGATATTCGAGAGGGTCACGGAGAGTCTGCCCAAAAAAGCCTATGCCATCTCCCCTCATCCCGATGGGATCGAACTGGGCGAGCTGATCAAACTGTTGCGCTACACAGACAAAAAGAAGCTGCGCGTCTTCTTAAAAGAGACCTTCTCATCCATAGGCGCAATCTCCGCCCAAGAGCTGTGCAGCCGGGCGGGCTTAGATCCGGAAGAGGCCCCTACCAGCCTGGATCACGATTCTGCAGCGCGCCTGCACTGCGCTTTCAAACAGATCAAGGTCAAGTCGCCTCCAGTGGACTGTCTCTCTCCCATAGGCGAGGAGTTGATCAAGGCTGGCCTCGAGAAGGAGTACAGGCTGGACTATATTGCTACAACGGTTCGACCCGTATCCGTCTATTCGGGCAATCCCTTCCTGGTCGAGGTGGGATTGGGGTACGGAGGAGAGTTGGAGAAGGAGGGCCGCATTGAGATCTTGCGCTTTGCCAATCGCGTTCCACTTGTTTATCAGCAGGGTGCCTGCGCCATAACTCATGCTGTGGAGAGCGTCTCTTGGAAGAACTATTCGCTGGGCCAGCCCACGGGAAGCGGCGTGCCGGTCGGCCCGGCGGTGTTGCTGGTCCATATCGCATCCACCAATATCCCGTTCACCTCGGAGAGCAAAGATGCTCTGGCAGATATGCCGGAAATCTTGACTGAGATTGATCTAGGGCTAAAGGAGGTAGCAAGAAAACTGCGCCGCTACCTGGGCCGGCAGAGCCTACTCTCTGAAAGAAGGGAAAAAGAGGAGATAATCAGAAAGATCCTGCCGCGCATCGCCCAGAAGCTCTCCGACGTTCTGGAAAAGGATCTGCCGGATATCGGGCCGGTGGTAGCTAAGATCATGGGCAATCTTCTCGTCTTGCGCAAGGTGCAGAGGAATAACGGACAGCTGTGCGTAAAAATCCTCATTGAAAACCATAGCGAACATCTGCGCTCCTTTAAGCTTCATGAGGTGCTGGCAGCGCAAGCCGAGAGCGTCTCGCCTGCCGCTAAAGTCATTTCCCTGGGAGACGGCTACGATTATCACTGGAAGCTCGCAATTGCTCCGGGCCAGGCTGCCACCCTCAGCTACAGAGTCACGGCAGAAGGCGTAGCCCTGAAAGAGCCGGTGATTGAGGGTCTGGATGCGGAAATTGTCACAGGGGCCAGGGTGATCTAGCCAATGGAAAAATCCGACGAGATTATAAAGAAAGCTGAAAAATCAAAAATAGCTCAGGAGAATCTGCTCATCCTTGCGGATACTCTTTACAACCAGTTTGAGCAGGGCATAGTGCCCCATATCTCCCTGCCTTCTCGAACCAAAGCAAACATCGAGTTTTCCTCCAAAGACGATGTCTGGGTCTATGGAGACCAGGAGACGACACGCAGCGTCAAGACCGTGCGCGGAGCCAAGACACTTCTAAAGACGGTCCACCTGGCAGAGCTTCTTATCAAAGAGCACCTCAAGAACAACCGAGGCTCGACTTTAAGAGAGATTTATTACATCTCCGAGAACTGGGATATTGCCAAATTTCATGAGCAGGCGGAAAGCGACCGGCTAATCGAGGATCTTGAGATCGTCACCTCTTTGCACCGGGAGGACTTTCACGTCCGGCCTGAAGAAGATGGTGCAGCTGTCTTTGGGCCTTTGCGCCTCAAAGAGCAAACCCGTCGCGGCGAGAGGGAGATGCACTGCCAGGAGGATGTGGGCGAGGCCGGCTACCAGATACCATTCAATGTGGATAACCTGGAATTCTTAAGCCATGATGCAAAAATGGTCATGGCCATTGAGACTGGCGGAATGTACGCCCGGCTGATCGAGAACGGCTTTGATGAGGAGTACAATGCTATTCTAGTCCATATCAAAGGGCAGCCTGCCCGTTCCACGCGCCGCATCATAAAAAGGCTGAATGCGGAGCTGAAAATTCCTGTGGTGGTCTTTACGGATGGCGATCCCTGGTCCTATCGCATCTTTGCCAGCATAGCTTACGGGGCCATCAAGAGCGCTCACCTCTCTGAGCACCTGGTCACTCCGGGCGCGCGTTTTCTGGGCGTTCAGCCCAGCGACATCGTGGACTACAACCTTTCCACTGACAAGCTGACCGATAAGGATATGCAGGCCCTTCGCAGCGAGCTGACCGACCCACGGTTCAGCACGCCCTACTGGGAAAAGCAGATCCGGCTGCAGATGGACCTCAAGAAGAAGGCCGAACAGCAGGCCTTTGCCGGCAAGGGCCTGGATTATGTGACCAAGACCTATCTGCCGGAGAGGCTCACTGAGATGGGGATAATTTGAGTTTGATCATCGATTTTCATACACACATCTACCCGGAGTGGGTGGCGGCCAAGATCCTGCCTGCGGCCAAGAGAAAGCTGAAGGTGGAAGTGCCAGGCACAGGCTCGCCGGAAGATCTGCGTCGCATGATGCGGTCGGCAGATGTTGCCGGATCTGTGCTCCTGCCCCTTGCCAAAGGCAGGGAGGACGTCTCCAGCCTCAATGACTGGATCTTATCTGTATCGAGAGAGAACCGGGAGCTGACCGCCTTTGGTGCCGTGCACCCCTTCATGCAAAACCTTGAGGCTGAACTGGACCGGCTGGCAGCCTGGGGCGTTAAGGGAGTGAAGATGATGCCTCTCTTGCAGGAGGTCTATCCTGATGATCCGCGCTGTGGCAATCTTTTCGAGGCATTGATAGAGAGAAAGATGATCCTTGTATCTCATGCGGGCCGAGATCCGCTGGACCGGCCGGAGGTCTTTGGCACGCCGGATCGCTTCGCCAGGACCATAGAATGCTATCCAAAGCTGCGACTGGTGCTGGCCCACCTGGGGGGGCTTCGCATGTGGGATGACGTTCGGCGCCATCTCCTATCAGCCGGCAAAAATGTCTATTTCGACACGGCTTACGTCTCCTTTTACATGAGCCGGGAGGAGATGGGAGAACTTATAGGTGATATCGGGCCAGAGAGAGTCATATTCGGCAGCGATTACCCCTGGGAGGATCCGGGAAGGGCGGCGGAGATTATCAAGGGCCTGGGACTTTGCAAAGCGGAAGAGCAGGCAGTTCTCGGCAAGAATGCGGCCAAGCTCCTGGATGTGG
>JBFYLJ010000152.1:0-4127 GCA_041305465.1 Methanothrix sp. | reverse complement strand
AGAGATCACATCGCTCCTGGACCAGGATGTCTATACTCAAAAGGGCATCTTTGTGGGCAGGGTAGAAGATGCCGTCCTTGACCCTGAGAACGGCGTGGTGAGCGGCCTGGCTCTGGGAGACGTGAACCGGGAGCTATTTGATCAAAAGGGTAAGGGGATTCTAATACCTTATCGCTGGGTTACTGCGGTGGGCGATATTGTCATTATCCGGCACCTGACTCGAAATGCAAAGGATCAGAGCAAAATCGACTAGCTGGGAGATTTATTCCGGCCTATGTGCTCGCCCGCCGCTTGTAGTAAGAGCGGACGGAAGAGGTTTCAAAAAGGTGCTGGAGGAAAGCTCAAAGCCCTACGACATCGATTTTGCCAGATCGATGGTAGCCGCTGTTGAGAGCTTCTTTTTGGAATTCGGCCCAACTCCTGCCCTGGCTTTCACATTCTCTGATGAGATCAGCCTGATCTTTCTTGATGCGCCCTTTGCCGGTAGAGTGGAAAAGATCGATTCGCTGGTAGCAGGTTTTCTCTCTGCGTCTCTATCCCTGGAACTTCACAGGCTCGTTTCCATGGATTGCCGCACGATTCCTCTTTGTCAGGAGGAGATATGCAGTTACCTCGTGGAGCGGCAGGATGAAACCTGGAGAAATCATGTCTTTTCTTATGGCTTTTACATGTTGCAAGAGGAGGGTCTTAATGAGATGCAGGCCATGGAAAAGCTGCGAGGATTAAGGGAGCGGGAGATTCATGAGCTTGTCTTCCAGAATGGTATAAATCTGGCCAAGACCCCTGCCTGGGAGAGGAGAGGCGTAATGGTCTATCGCAAAGAAGGGCGGGTGGAAATGGATTGGGACATTCCGCTCTTCTCAACAAGAGAGGGAAAAGCGGCTCTGTTGGATATAATTGGCCATGCAAAGGCAGGACAAAAGAGGTGACCATTTTATTAGGTAATCATCATCTGATAGCCATCATCCATCGCTTTGGGAAAGAATCGTGAAGTATTTCTTGATTATATCTTTGTTTTGTGGAGGAAGGCTCTCGATATAGAGCTCAGATGGAACTGCTGCTACATCTCCTGCCTGGGATTGCGAGAAGACGCGCTCCACGGGCTGTGTGTTTCTGGCTAGAGACCCGGTTCCCATTCCCGGATAGAGCATAATTTCCATCTTGTTCTCGTTTAAAATGGCCAGAGAGGGATTGCCGAAAAGGTTTCCTGTGAGGTTTACCTCCTGGCTTGTGCTTTGCTTGGGCATTTCATTCTCAAAAACGGAAAGGGCTTTGTCTCTCAGATCGGCAAGGGAATGGAAATCCGATATAGTGACAATTTCGCTCTGCGCTAAGAGAATGACCACGCCTGATATGAGTACTATGGCAAATGCCCTGCTGCTTATTTGCCGTGAGTTGAGAATATCGGAGGGCTTGATTTTATTCAGGCTTGCTTTGATCTCTTTGGCAAGATCTTGCATGGGCAGAGAATCAACGTCGCGATTGTCATAAGCGGTGCGGGCTTTCTCTGAAAGCTGGGGCCCCAATAGCGGAAATATGTCTGCCTTCTTCCTTCTCTTTATGAGCGAGGCCCCGGCCAGGCCGATGATTATGGAAAGAATTGCCGGTGATGCCGCGAGGAGAAGGACATCCTGATTATAGAAGCTCATAAATCCTGGGAGTCCGATAATCTCTGCCAGGGCGTAAACGGCAATGGATATTATTGCAGCGTTCATTGCCCATATGGTCCATTCGAAGCGTTGGTATGCCTGTCTCAGCCCGGCAAGGGGCAGGAGAAATTCATAGGGACCTTTCACAATATTTATTCCTATGATACAAATAAATAGTTTTTGGAGCGGATGCTGAAAAGAGTTTATATTACCTGGTCAATGGAATTAGAAAATGGTTAGCATCGATGGATTAAGGGAAAGGCTCCTGCTGGTTCTGCTAGCTTTTGCTCTGCTGCCAATGATTATGCTAGGGATCATATCTTTAGTGGAGATGAACCAAGCGTCAGTAGAAGTTCAAAACAACATCACTAGCCTTAGCACATCCTTGAACCGCTCCGCTTTGGAGGTCGGCCAGGGCGGTGCCGATCAAGTGCAGCTAGCTATCGCGAAGTCTCGCCAATATGATGAGTTCTTCGGGCGCATAGCTTCTGAGAACGAGCTGGTTGCGGACTATTTGGCGGCAGGATCCGCAAATGAGGGGTGTACCCCTGCAGGAATATGGATCGCGCCGATCGATTCCAATCAAACAACTTCTGAGATAAGAGATGCTACCATAAGATCACTATGCACTCCAGCCAAGATTATGCAGGCACTTCACAAGACCAAATCATCACAGTATCTATCATATATCGGAACCGAGGATGGAGTGCTGGCTGTATGGCCTTACAGCAATAAGACGCTTAGTAACACTGCACCCTTCAGTTACAAGGATATGCCATATTATGCCAAGGCCAGGCAAACGAAGAAAACCATCTGGACCGGGCCTTATGTGAACACCAAAGGAGATTATGCAATTACCGTTACAACTCCTTTCTTCCGAAACGATGTGTTTGCAGGCATTGCAGGAATGGATATATCTTTATATCCGATATATAGCGACATGTCATCCTTGAGGGGTAGAGGCTATCCCTTCATTATGGATCCGTCCGGCTTGATAATATACCGGTCAAAAAATAAGCCGGATAACGATCTGAAAGAGCTCTTTGTAACGGATAATCTATTTGAATCCACCAACCCCGAGGTTAGAGCCCTGGGCAAAAACATGATAAAAGAAATCTCAGGCTCAAGTGTGATAGGGCTGGGGGATGGGGACGGTTATGTGGCTTTCTCGCGCATAGCTACACTTGGATGGATCGTCTGCATTGCCTATCCTGCTGAAGAGATGAGCCTTCCAGCACGATACATAGATTCCGGTATTAAGGATGTTGCCATGGGCGCAACAGCCGGATTGAATGATGCTTCACGAAAAGTATGGGAATATGCCCTGACTATCTTCGTCTTCACCGTTTTTTCCGTGTTAGGTGCTGGATGGTGGATGAGCCGAAGAATCGATGGCCAGATCTCATCGCTTTCCAATGCGGTTGCAAAGATCTCTCATGGCGAGTTTGATGTTGTTGCTGAGACTTCTGGTGAGCTGGCTCCTCTGGCGGTCTCCTTCAATAAAATGGCGCAGGGTCTAAAGGGATACGTGGCAAAGCAAGAATCGGATGCTGTTTTAAGGGGAGGCTCAGGTAAGGAGATTGCCTTCCTTGAAGGGGTAAAGCGTAATCTGGTTCCCACGAATGTGCCTCAGGAGGAAGAATACGATATCGAGGCGCTTTACTGGCCATCGAAGACGGATGGTTTTGATCTCTACGACATTACGCGAGCTGATGATAAGGTAGCTTTTGCGATGGCGGGCGTAGGTGGGGATGGAGTCCAGGCAGCCATGCTTGCCATCATGTCGCGAACGCTCATTCGTGCCTCACCTGATAAATTGGATCCTGCAAAAGCAATAAGCGACCTGAATTTGCAGATAAATCAGCATGGTCATGGAACTAATCTGGCTTGTTTTTATGCTCTATTAGATCCCGTAAACCACACTTTAGAGTATGTGAATGCTGGCTTTAATCCGCCTTTCATTGTTGATCCGGGAGGAATGGTGGATACATTGGGTGGTGGCGGCATAGCTCTTGGTATGTTGGATAGAATGGAGCTGGAAAAGACGCTCATACCCATTCAGCCAGGTGATGTGATGGTCATGTATTCTAATGGCGCCGTCGAGCTGGAGAACGGCTCCAAAGATCAATTCGGTATAGAGCGGCTGATAAATCTGGTTATAAACAACAGAGATCGCACTGCTTCTGAGATAATGACGATAGCTGAGAAGAGTATTCGGGATTACTCTAGGTTAGAGCGTTATTCTTCAGACGTAACGATAATAATTCTCAAGCGAAGATAATTATTTAGATTTCCTAATTTCCTCGGTGCGACATCTATAAATACGGGTCCTCCGTTAGGGGAGAAGGCCGATGCGATGGGCTCATAAGCCTCGCTCCTGCTATCCGATCCAAATCTGGGCGGATTGGGTGGAGCGAAATGCTTAAGTACGAGTTTCGATCACAATGGCTGCCGAAAAGAGTTCGAGTTTTCGTGTCT
>JBFYLJ010000151.1:0-5264 GCA_041305465.1 Methanothrix sp. | reverse complement strand
GAAGCTGCGCCCTTCAGGACGCGGTAGTTCACATGAGGTGACCCACCATGAAACAAGACCAGTGTTTTGCATCGCTAAAGATAGCGGTTATCCTGATATGTCTAACGAATTCGTGCTTTGCTTCAAATATGGACTCCTGCATAGATTCGGCCAAGGATAACAGCAGTGATTCGTCCAAAGTTTCCTTGGGAGATGCGATAGATTTTCTTATGCCTGAGGCTGTCTGGGAAGATTTTTATAATTTGACCAGAGTTCCGCGTCCTTCCCACAAAGAGGGGCAGATAAGCGCCTATCTGGCAAATTTTGGCAAAGAATTGGCTCTAGAGACTACTGTAGATGAAGTCGGCAACGTCCTTATTCGCAAGCCTGCCACTCCTGGAATGGAGAGCAGGAAAGGTGTGATTCTTCAGGCTCACATGGACATGGTGGCTCAGAAGGATGCGGACAAGGACTTTGACTTTCAGACGGACCCCATTCAGGCTTATATAGAGGATGGATGGGTAAAGGCCAATGGCACAACCCTGGGTGCTGATGACGGTGTCGGGGTTGCTATTATCATGGCTCTTTTGGAAGACAAAAAACTGATCCATGGCCCTCTGGAGGCTCTCTTCACCGTCAACGAGGAAGACGGTTTTACCGGTGTCAATGGGCTTAAGTCAGATATGCTAATGGGTGATATTTACATAAACGTGGACTCTGAGACTGAGGGAGAGTTTACTATCGGCAGCGCTGGCGGTCTGTACATTGACGCTAAAAAGAATTATTCCGAGGAAGAAACACCTGCCCAGATGGTTGGATACAAAATCGCCATCAAAGGGTTAAAGGGAGGCCACTCCGGAATGGATATAAACTTAGGCAGAGGTAATGCTGCCAAGATCCTATCTCGTCTTCTGTGGACTTCCCAGAGATTGTTCGGCCTGAGGATTGCCACCTTTAGTGGAGGAGATCGTTACAACGCCATACCCAGAGAAGCATATGCAGTTGTAGTAGTGCCAAAGTCAGAGGCCTACTCCTTTGCCAAGTACGTCCAGGAGTTCGAAGCAACCGTCCAAAAGGAGCTTTCAACCACAGAGCCAAGCTTGATTATAACAGCAGAGGATGTTGACCTTCCAGCCAAACTAATGGTGGAACAATCAGCCATCGACCTGATAAGCGCTGTATATAGCTGCCCAAACGGCGTCTTGAGGATGAGCGATGCTGTTCCTGGGCTAGTGGAAACCTCGACCAGCATGGGCATACTGAAGGCAGAAATGGGTGAGTTTTGGGCTGGATTCTATGTACGCAGCGCTCTTGATTCGGCTAGGGACGACGTAGGCAACATGATTCGAAGTGTCTTCGAGCTGGCTGGTGCCAAAGTAGCATTCCAAGAAAGTTATTCTGGCTGGGCGCCTAACCCGGAATCTCCGATACTGGACTTAATGAAGCAGGTCTATCTGGATAAATTCGGCCAAGAGCCGAAGATCGTAGCCCTTCACGCCGGGCTGGAGACTAGCGTGGTTGGAGAAAAGTACCCTGGAATGGATATGATCTCTTTGGGCCCCACGCTGCAATATGTGCATTCACCGGATGAGCGTTTAGAGGTCTCGACCGTATCCAAGGTGTACGACCTGCTGACGGAAACGCTGATGCGAGTTCCAGTTAACTAATGGATGCGTCATTTTTTCCCTCCTTTTTTCTGCAATAAATTTGGGTAGAAGAGATATTCAACATCGACTGATACAATCCATGCCGGCCAGAATGGCCTTCGCTTTGAGAAAATAGATGAATAATTGAGCCATGCACAGCATGCGGCTCAAGCGGTAATCTTGGTCTTTGCGATGTATTTGATCAGCTCTGAGCCGATCCGGGCCTTTCTCTGAATCTGATTGGCCAAATCATCGGCAGATGCCCCGCTGGCGGCCAGAGCGCGAATCTCCTCCATGGTGGCATCCTCCACGGTGAAGTACTCATCCAGGTCTTTTCTGTGGCCCCATACGTCGCCTTCCAGCATGTCAATGCCCTGCATCTCCAGGAATACCTGGATGGCATTGGACATGGTCTTGCGGTAGGATGGCGGGACCTGAATCATTCTCAGCCTGGGGCACCTTTGCATCAGGTTAAGGAAATCTACATTACTGGCCCGAAAGGCCAGGTGAACTGTCTTCTCATTTGGGTTCAAATTTGGGATTTCATTTCTAGCGCTGATTACTCTAAGTCTCATTTTTGCACTCCAAACCTAAGATAGATTTCCTAATATTAATAGACACTTGTGTGTAATATCATAATTAAAATTCTGGATTTAGCAGCCCATGGGGAGAGTGGATTTAGATCATATATTCTTAGTATCGAGATCTCTAAATATGCCCTGGCTGCACAAGTCCAGGAGTTTTATTACCTGCATGGGCGCAAGGGCCGCGGCCTTAGCAGCATCAATTCCCGCCAGAACCTTCTCCTGGTCGCCTTCCCTGCCACCGGTGATGGCCCCATAAGTCTGGGGCCTGAGCGAATTCAGGCTCACATTTGCCTGGTCCAACTCCGCCAGCAACACCGGCGCGCGCGGGCGAGGGCCTGTGGGCCTGTGGGCCTGGCAGCACGCAGTTGGAGGGCGAGTTCATCACGCGAATGCTGGAGCCCGAGCCGCGCCTGGCCGTGGGCCGGGCCCTAGCCCAGAGCTGGGCAGTCACAGCCATAATGGACAACAGCGATGGCCTGCCGCTCTCGTTCTCTGACCTAGCGCAGGTGAGTCCGGGTGGGCTTTGTGGTGCAGGAGGAGACGCCGCCCGTGGCCGCTGGCCTGGGGGTGATAGTAGGGCAGAAGAAGGTGCGATAGATGGTGATGAGCGAGGGCGGAGGACTTCGAGCTCGTGTTCACCGTGCGGCCGGAGTTTAGGCTGGAGGCGGCCCGGCTGGCGAGCTGACGGTGATTGGCGAGGTGGTGGCTGAGGAGATCTGGATGGAGAAGGATGGCTAATAGCAACGGGTGGGGGCGGGGAGATACGAGCACTGGATTGGTGGGTTCCAGCAAAGGCTCTATCCCTGAGATAAGCCCAAATTCTTTGATCGTTTCACCTTTGATTTTCAGAGTAATATCCTACAGCTTGCAACTTGGAGTTGCGGGAAGATAAAATATCCATATTTTGGCCCGAGTAGCCTGAAATTGGCGATCATCTACCTGTAGTGCATAGATTCCTTCTTAGAGATTACAGGACTTTGGAACGGCGATTCTTTTATGTCTAGAAGGACCATTTGATTTTTCCTCCCTGATTGTATAATCAATATAGGAATGCAACTTCGGGGGTAGATCAAATTTTATTGGAGGAGTATTGTAATCGTTGTGCGAAAGATAATCTATAATTGTTCTCCCCAATATCTCTCCGAATATTGTGGGAACCGCATTGCCAACTTGTTTGAATTTCTGAATATTTGATCCGGAAAAAATCCAATTATCGGGGAAACCTTGAAGCCTGGATACCTCACGGAATGTCAATCTTCTAACAGACCCATCCATCAATCGAATCCAGTCTTGTGTGGAAGAACCTGTTACAGTCCTTGCGGGGAGTCGAGGATCTGCAATGAATGTACCCTGACGATAACCCCAGTGTCCACCGGGTCTTGTTCTCTCAACTATTCCTGGGCTTTTAAAGCCACTTCCGATAGGGATTTTCTTCAATTCTCCAGCCATCTTTTCTGTTGGCCTTACCCAATGATCTTCATTCATGTCAGCATATTTTTGAAGAAAATTGCCTAAGGTATTCCAGGGCTTTAGCGGGTGTTGAGAAGAGAACGTTGTCTGTCCTGAAGTTCTAGCTTCCCGGCTGTGTGTTGGATTGGGGAATTCTGGGCATTTTCCATATCTAACCCCTATGATAAAACATCTAACTCTTCTTTGATATGCACCGTAGTCAGCAGCGTTTAACAAAGTCGCCCTGCATGAATAACCACATCGCTCAAAGGATGAAAATATTTCTTTAAGAACGCTACCTGGTGTGTTATCCTCACCCCTGGCTGTTACCAGACCTCGAACATTTTCAAATAAAAAGGCGGTAGGCTTCCAGAAGTGGACTATTCGTATAAAATCTTTAAATAATCTCCCCCGTTGATCTCTTACACTTTCCATTTTGCCTGCACTACTGAATGTTTGACATGGTGGACCGCCAAAAACTAGATCGATTTTCGAGCTAGGTTCTGCTAGGCTTTCCGGAGATAACTTTCTGATATCTTCGCATATGATATCGGCGTTTTGAAGAAACTTTCTATTTTTTTTGCTAATTTGTATTTCTTGGGATTTGTTAGCTCTGAGTGTCTCTGTGAATACTGGATCGAGTTCATTCATACATACTACCTCAAATCCAGAACGCTCAATCCCAATATCCAAACCTCCTGCTCCAGAAAAAAGACTAATTGATTTATATATTTTTTCCATATTAGTTTTCCTCGATAAATTTCTGAAGAAATTCTAAATGGTGTTCCCAGAAGACCTTGAGATTATTGGCGAGTAAGGATTCTACTTGATTGGCAGGAATAAAGCCCGCAATTATAGCACCAGCGATAATATTATCTCCAAAATGAGATTTCCAATCATCAGCTTTTTCTCGACACTCCTTCATACGCTTAAATGCATCAATCCTAACGCCTATTGCTTTTGCCTCCATTAGAAGCAATTTCTTGCTTTTTTTAAGACGTATAGCAAAGTCGGCTTTCTGAATAGTTCTTCCTTGGACTCTACATTCACGACTAAATTGGCCAGGAAGCAAGTCAGTAGTTGAAATAATAATTTTTTGTTTATCAATTTGCGTATATCCGCTCTCAACAATACATTTAATTACTTCTGCTTCTTGCAGGTCTTTCCTCCAGTTTCTAAATGCTGTTGAAGAGTTCTGATCGCTAATCAATGAGCAAGTCCACTCGCGTGCATAATCTCTAGCTAAATCAATTTGCGATTGATTTAGCTCAACGTTTAGCCAAAGAAAGCGCTGATGATCTAGATTGTCATTGAAAATGCCTGCTAATCGATCCACGTGCTTTGACAGTAAATCTAGCATATTGTTATTCACAATCTTTTGGGATTCAAATTGATTTACAGTACTTAGTCCTATAATTTGCCCCAATTTCATTTGGCTAAGTGATGGAATTATGCAATAGCGTAATATTTTAATAATTCGACTATCTTTAAGCAGGGCTTCAGAAGTTATCAATTTGAATTCATTTGTGAGAGTTGCTGCTATATCATATAACTCAGAAGATTGGACCAGAGCATCAGCATACAATTTTTTTGACATATTAAA
>JBFYLJ010000150.1:0-5431 GCA_041305465.1 Methanothrix sp. | reverse complement strand
CGTTTCTCCTTCGTTCATACTCCCATTAAAAGAATATTGCTATTATATTATTTAATTTTTCTGGTCTCTTAATGAATTCTGAGGGATTTTTCGGAAACTTAAGTGGGAGCTAAACACATACAAAAAAATAATTAGATATTATGCACAATTCCTCAGCCTAGCCGCACCCGCAGCCGCCTCCACTCGATGTAGAGGTGGTGCTGCCCCTCGAACCAGTTATTGGATACATGATGTTCGTGTACCCGGCCAGACTGTTCTTGCTTCGGTCGCTTGCATAGCCCGACAGATCTAATGCTTGCTTGCCAGACCGCTCCGAAGCGCCGGCTGATGGCGGGGCCTCCAGGTTGGCGGAAGCCGAGTTGTTCATAGTGGCATTTATGGTGCTGTTATCCTGGGAGGTCTCAATTTGGGTGGAATTGTCAGTGGCATTGGCATTGACAGCGGATCCAGCGAGAGCCTTTGCATGTCCCTCGGCAGAGAATGATGAGGCCACAAGGCTCAGGTCACCCATATAAGCTATCCCGCCACCTGGCGACCACTGAGCTGAGGCGCTGCAGGTCAGGGCGAGGAGAACAGCTGCCAGTATCATGGCGACATTCGAATCTTTCATGAGCATTGATTTTCACCTTATAGAGATTGTTTCAATATTAACGAGCATTAACAGGCTAATGAGATAAAAATATGTGCCCTCCAGGGGGCAAATGAGCCTTTTTAGAGGAGCGTGCATAATCATCGTGGCCGGGTAAATGAGAGCAACGGGTGGGTTTATAGGAATCCTCCATGGTAATTATGAAATATGTTGAGAGAAAACCTACACAGAAATATCTGAGGGCAAGATGGAGAAAAAAAAGCTGATCAAACTATTGGGCCTGAATTTAGGCATTGCAGCCGCCGACATAATTACCATCTCCTCAGGATTTATCGATGGAGGTCCATTGGCAATAGCCTCTGGCATCACAATCATCTTCTTAACCAGCGCCGGGTTAATCTACGGCAATTATAAACTCCATAAAGAACCAGAGGTAGTAATTCCGGCCCCTGAAATCTGGACGATGGAAAATTATATTGAAGAACTGAATATTTATCGGTGGTCCAAGACATTCGGAAAAAACGTTGCCTTGCTGCTTGATCAGATACAGCGGCAGCAGAAAAAGAATAAAACTATCCGGGATATCCTTCGGCAGAAATTCAGTCCCGATGAGATCAGCTACCAGAAATTTGATGCAGTCATCCCCCAGGTGGAGAAGATATTCTTCAGGAATATCCGCCGCATCATCAATACATTGAGGGCATTCGATGAAGAAGGCTACAATATCATTAGAAAGGAAGAAGAAGCCGAGGACTTTTCGCCGGAATTTAAAGAGGATAAGCTCAAAGTCTATAACGAATATATCACTTCTGTGAAAACTGTCACTGAAGACAATGAACAGCTCCTGATGAAGCTGGATAAGCTGCTGCTGGCGATTTCAGACTTAAACAGCGCAGATAGCGGCCAGCTGGTGAAGATCATGGATTACATAGATGAGCTGACCAAACAGGTAAAATTTTATAAGGATTGATGAGAGGCGCGTCTCTATGGTGAACGAAAGCGACAAAAAAGTAATTTTGAAGATAATCGGAGCGGCAGTTGCAGTATTTATCTTAGTTTATCTTGGAAGTATTATATTATGGCCCGGGGGGGATGATAGGTCGCTGGATCGCATCATCCCAAACATCAATGTGAACACAGTCCCGCATACTAAGGACCGTGTTGAAATTCTTCCTGCAAATCTGACCGAGGTCTTGCCCGATATCTCCAAATACCCGCCGCAGGTTAACAGCAGCACACCCAGTTACATCGAAATATTTACCTCAACGGAAAAAGCTGGCAGAGGTACTGACGGCTGGCTGACAGAAGTGGCCAGAGACTTCAATAACGCGGCAATAAACATTGACGGCAAAAAAGTATCTGTAAGGCTCAGAGGAACGGCTTCAGGAGATGGTGCCGACTATATTACTTCCGGGAAGTATTTGCCGGATGTCTATACTCCGTCCAATGAACTCTGGGGCGAGATGATCGTCTCCCGAGGGGTTAACGCCCAGTTAGTGCAAAAAAGACTCGTCGGCAATGTGGCCGGGATCTTGCTCACCAAATCCAAGAAAGATGAGCTGGTAAACAAATATGGGGCAATCAATACCACGACGATTATCGAAGCTGTCGCGAACAACGAGCTGCAGATGGGCTACACCAATCCTCTTGCCAGTTCAACCGGGCTGAACTTTTTGATTTCAGCTTTATACACCTTTGACAGCAGCAACTTATTGAGCGACGAAGCAAAAGCAGGATTTGATAGCTTCCAGGCCAATATTCCAGTGGTCGCCTATACTACTATCCAGTTGAGGGAATTAGCCAAATCAGGTGCTTTGGACGGTTTTATCCTGGAATACCAGACCTATGTGAATGCACCGGATATCAGATCCTATGAATTTACACCCTTTGGGGCCAGACATGACAGCCCGATGTATGCGATCGGCGAACTATCAGCGGAGAAGATGAAGATCCTGAATAAATTCGTTGAATTCACCCAACAGGAGAAGTACCAGAACCTGGCCACAAAATATGGCTTTAACGGCCTCGATGAATATCAATCCGAAGCGGGAGCTTTCAGCGGTGACGTGATCATTCAGGCCCAACAGCTTTGGAAAGAAAAGAAAAACGCCGGTAAACCTATTTGCGCAGTCTTTGTGGCAGATGTCTCCGGCAGCATGGAGGGCGAACCGCTGAATGAATTGAGACGTTCATTGCGCGAAGGTCAAAAATATATCGGAGAGGACAATATGGTTGGCCTGGTATCATATTCCAACGATGTCCATATCGATCTGCCGATTGCCAAATTCGATCTGAACCAGAGGTCCTTGTTTGCCGGAGCGGTTAGAGATCTGCAGGCCAGCGGCAGCACGGCAACCTTTGATGCGATTGCTGTCGCAATGAAGATGCTCATAGATCAGAAGGCTGCAGGTCCCAATGCAGATCCCAATCTAAAACCGAAAATTTTCGTTCTCAGCGACGGCGAAACCAATAGAGGCCATTCATTGGACGAAATTAGAGGCATCGTGCAGGAATCTGGAATACCTATAACCACAATTGGCTATAATGCGAATATCCCCGCCTTGCAAGAGATCTCGGGAATCAATGAGGCTCCCTGTATTAACGCCGATACCCGTGACGTTGTGAATGAGCTGCGCAAATTGTTTGATGCTACGATGTAAATATCGGAGTGTTTGAGATGGCCTTTACAATGGAAGTGCCCGATGAAGCGGCGATCAAGAAGGAGGTCCAGGAACAGGTAAAACCTGTTCAAGAAGATCTAGCCCAGCTTCAGGATGTAGCTGAAGGCAATGCTGCCGAAATTCTGACCCTGGACATCGATGAATTTACCAAAAAGAAGCATATCCTCCAGTCAATCGAGTCCTTTGGGGCTGACTCGATGAAACGATCGGCAGCCAAAAATTCCATGCTGCAGATGACAGTCGGCAGCCTGTCAAAACGCGGTGATGAAAGCGGCCTTGTGGCAAAAGGTTTAGCTGATTTGCAGCGGGAGATAAAAGACCTAGATCCCAGCCTGATCGACTTCACCAAGACCGGCATTTTAGGCATGATGTTTAACCCAGTAAGGGCCTATTTTGCCAAATACCAGAGAGCTGAGTCGGTGATTGCGGATATCATTGACTCTTTGGACAAAGGGAAGGAAACCCTGAAGAACGATAATACTACTCTGGAGATCGAACAGCAGGCATTGCGCGATTTGACCAAAAAGCTGATGAAAGAGACTCAGCTTGGCGCCCTGATGGACGAATCGATTGAAGAGCAGATCGAAGAGGCCAGAGCCAGGAACGAAGACCCGGAAAAAGTTAAATTCGTCACTGAAGAGGTTCTCTTTCCGCTGCGGCAGAGGATTATGGATATGCATCAGGTGATCGTTGTCAATCAACAGGGCGTAATGGCGACAGAAATTGTGATCAGAAATAATAGGGAACTGATGCGCGGGGTGGAAAGGGCCAGAAATGTGACTATTTCCGCTTTGCGGGTAGGAGTGATGGTAGCCGGTGCTCTCTATAACCAGAAGATCGTACTGAAGAAGATTCAATTGCTCAATGAGACCACTAATAATATCATCATCGTGAACGCGAAGATGCTGAAGCAACAGGGGGCGGATATCCAGAGACTATCAATGGAAGCCAATATATCTTTCGAGACGCTTAAAACAGCCTTTGCCGATGTCATGCAAGCGCTGGATTCAATCAGCGCTTATAAGCAAGAAGCTCTGCCCAAAATGCGGGAGACTATCAATAAGTTCAAGGAATTGGCTGACAAAGGCGAAGAGCAGATTCAGAAGATGGAGAAGGTTCAAAATCTGGAACAGTAGCTGAAAAGAGCCGATGCATTAAGGGCTGAGAAGGCTGGGGCGGGCGGATCTGCAATATATAAATTTTTTAGTTGATCTCTGATTGATAATCCGCAACCTGAGTTCCCCATGAGTTAGGCACTTCAAGCATTTTTTCGCAATCAATAACCGAAACATATAAATAGTATTATGTGCCTAATTATAACATGAAATCTTTTATTCGATCTAAAAACATAAAAGGTCAAGAATATCTTTACGAGATTACGCCCTATTATGATAAGGAGAAGAAGCAGATTCGCCAGAAAAGCAAGTATCTGGGTAAAAATGTTAATGGGGTCCCGGTAAAAGTTAGGTCATGCGAAAAAATTCCCAAGAAGGCTCTGTCACATGGCGAATTTATACCCCTCCAGAAGATCGCAGAAGACCTTATGTTAGAAAAAATCCTCTCCGAAGTTCTTCCTGGCAAAGAAGTCAGACCGACGTTGGCTCTGGCAATAAATTATGCCACACGCCCCCTAGCATTAACCCATATTCAGAGCTGGTATGAAGGCACCGCTATGTCTGAAGACTATCCGGACCTTCCTTTATCCTCGCAGAGCCTCTCACGAATGCTAAGCCGTAATGGAGAAAGCACTGCAAATCTGGAGTTCTCACGAAGGCTCATTCAGCAAATTTCCACCTGCAGCACCCTGGTCTACGATATAACCTCTGTTTCATCCTATTCACAGAGCATCAGCCTTCTGGAATATGGCTATAATCGAGATGGTCTCGACCTGCCTCAAATCAATCTATCTCTAATTGTAGACAAGGATTTGGGCATACCAATAATGTACGATCTCTATCCGGGAAGCATTGCAGATATATCCACTCTTAAAAATACAATCAAGAAAATTGCCGCGCAAGGAGTCAAAAGATACACTATGATTATGGATCGGGGCTTCTTTTCAACTGATAATATTGAGGCGATGGTATCCTCAGATCTTTCGTTCATCATTCCTCCAACTAATAATCTCAAGAATGTAAAAGAAGCGATATCCGCGATACAT
>JBFYLJ010000149.1:0-5843 GCA_041305465.1 Methanothrix sp. | reverse complement strand
TGCTCATGTTTTAAGCCTATGGCCAGGAGCACATGCGATGGCTCTAAAGTGCGTGAGGAGCAGGCTGAGCCCGTGGATACCTGAATGTTGAACATGGCATCCATGGTAAGGAGAATGCTCTCCCCCTCAATGCGGCTGAAGCGGAAGCTGGCGTGATGCGGAAGCCGCAGTGTGGAGTGACCTGTGAGGTACGACTCCTCAATCTTGAGTATCTCCTTAATCAGCCCATCCCGGATGGCCTGAAGTCGCAGGCTTTCCTCAGTTTTCTCCAGTCTCGCCAGCCTTGCCGCCTCGCCAAATCCTGCCAGAGCATAGAGATTTTCCGTGCCGGGCCGAAGGCCCCGTTCCTGACCGCCGCCGAAAATTACAGGCTGAATGCGAACGCCAGGTTTGATGTACAACGCCCCCGCCCCCTGCGGCCCGTAAAGATCATTCGAAGAGAGAGTGAGCAGATCGATTCCATCCTTTTGCACGTCAATTGGAATCTTCCCCGCGGCAGCAGCCCCGTCTACATGCAGGAAGAGGCCCTTTTCATGCACAAGTTCGCTTACATCCTTTATGGGCTCTATGGTTCCAATCTCGTTGTTGGCGTACATCACCGAGGTGAGTACCGTCTCCTTGCAAAGCATGCTCTCCAGTGCGGCCAGATCGATAATGCCCATGCGGTCCACCGGAGCCAGATTGAGGTCAAAGCCGCCCTTCTTCAGGTCCTTATGGGGGTTAAGCACAGAAATATGCTCGACCTGGCTCGCCAGCAGCTTCTTGCCCTTGGCAGCGTTGCGCAGCGCTGCTCCCCGGATGGCCAGGTTGTTGGCCTCGGTTACGCCTGATGTGAAGACGATTGTCTCCGGACTTTCTGCATTTATCAGCTCAGCTACCTTTGCCCGAGCTTCTTCCAAAGCGGCTTTTGAAGCCAGGCCTCGGGAATGCAGAGCGGAGGGATTGCCAAAATCGCTTGAGAGAAAGCGCTCGGCAAATTCGGCAACCCTAGGGTCTACGGGAGACGCAGATTGGTAGTCGAGATATATTCCGCACATATTTTTCCACTTGCCTAACAAATATCCCTAGAAGCTGATAGTCGAGTCTGCATCCAGCGCCAGGTCATTTAGGGTTCCTGCACCTGCGATCTTAGCCTCTGGTATAAAGTCGCCCCTGGCAATGCCCAGAAGCTGTGTGCTCTGCTCGCAAATGTACATATCTACTCCGGAGGCAATGGCCTGGTCAATGACCTCCTTGAGGGACGGAAAGCTTTCTATCTTGATCTTCTCAGCCTCGCCGCTCTTCATTGCAGTTATGCCCTTGATCATGAAGAAGATGCAGGCCTGTACATCCATCGCCCGGGCCGTCATGCCCAGAATGAAAGGCGCATAAAGTCTTTCCGGCGTATCCAGGCCACTGGTTTGAACATAAAGAATTTTGCTCATGATACGATCACCATAACTTCCATTTTAAACATCATCATTTCTTTCTTTTTATCCAGAAGGTAATGATATTTCCGGACTTCTCAAGCCGAACGACCTCATGGCCGGCTCTCTTGGCCCAGCGGGAGATGTCCTCCTCGGCGGCAGGATCGTCTGCTTCTACTTTCAAGATCTGCCCCGCTTCTATGTTCTCAATCTCTTCCTTGGTCTTTGCGATGGGCATGGGGCAAAAGAGGCCCACACAGTCCAGCTTGGCATCATAAGCTAAATTCTGATCCGTTCTCAAAACCTCCTCTTCTTTAAACAGAGGGAAATATCTCAAATCCCCTGGGGAACTTGAAGATTCTTTGTCCCAGCAGCTTATCTGCCGCCTCCAAAGCACCCCTGTTATCTCCTGCCGATTTGACCTTGCTCAGCACATTATCCGAGGACTCTTCTTCTTCCACCTGCTCCAAGACAAACCACTGCAAGAACTCTTTAGTCCCATCGTCCAACTCCTCCTCGGCCACCTTGACCAGAGCTTTGATGAGCCCGGTAACCGCGCGCTCATGATCCCAGACATGCTGGAAAGCTTGGCTTGGCGAGTCCCAGGAGAACTTCGGAGCTTCCACCGCCAGCATCTTAGCTCTGCCGCCTTTTCTTGCCACATAGTCGAGCATCTTCATGGTATGGACCAGCTCTTCTCCTGCCTGCAATCTCATCCAATGGGCAAAACCTTTCATATTTATTGACTCAAAATAGTAGGACATTGAGAGATAGAGATAGGATGAGTACAATTCCCTATTGGCCTGAACATTCAAAGCGTCATTCATCTTTTCGCTGAGCATGGCATTGCACCTCTTGTCTTCAATTTTGGAGCTCTAATTTGCCTTCTCGAATTGTTCCTTTCCCACGCCGCATTCCGGACAGATCCAATCATCGGGAAGATCCTCGAATGCCGTTCCAGCAGGGATACCTGAGGTGGAATCACCCTTCTCTGGATCATAGATGTATCCGCAAACCTTACAAACATACTTTTGCATTTTTATGCACCTTCTAGATAAAATTTTCCAGTAGAACCTTCATTTTTCCGTCTCTCTCAGATAAACTTGGCCGATATTGCGCCAATGACTGATCAAAACGTTCTGTCTCAATCTGGTAGAACTTGCCCAGAGGAATTGGAACATCCGATCGATCATAGTTCCAGGAGCGAATGATCTTTTGTGCCTCCTCAAAGCTTGAGGTATCGCCCTCCTGCACGGAGTAGGTCCATTTGTTGTAGCTGTCGTATAGATTATTATAAGAGACGCAGACCTGGAGAACATCCACAAAGGAGAAACCCTTGTGCATTATTGCTTCCTTAAAGAGCGTCTGCAGCTGCTCGATGCCATGCGTGTAGCCTCGGGCGATGTAAGACGCTCCGCTGACCAGCATCAGATCGAGCGGGTTTATGGGATGCTCGGCTGCCCCGTCAGGCGTGGACTTGCCTTTGAAGCCCTGAGGGGATGTGGGCGTAAACTGGCCTGTGGTCAGACCGTAGACGCGGTTGTCATGCATGATCAGTGTGATGTCGATATTTCGCTTGGCTGCGAAGATGAGATGATCAAGCCCTTCCGCCAGGCTGTCACCGTCACCGGAAAAACAGATCACATTTAAATCGGGGTTGGCAATCTTTATGGCCGAAGCTACAGGAATTGTTCGGCCGTGAATGGAATAAAAGCTGTTAACATTCATGTAGTCAACAATCTTGGCATGGCAGCCGATGCCCGAGACCAGTACGGTGTTTTCTAGGGGATTGCCTTCGCCATCCAGCTCTGCCAGCACCATTCTCATGGCGCTCATGATGGAGAAGTTGCCGCAGCCGGGGCACCAGGTGACCTGGGCAGCGGTTGCCAGATCTTTAGGATTCATGCCAATACCCTCCCAAGCTCTGACAGAAGATCTTCCACTGAAAAAGGTCTGCCGTCATATTTGAGGATCCTATCCTGGACCTTGATGCCATAAAAGCCGGCCAACCTTGCCAATTGACCAGTGGAGTTGCATTCAACTGCGAGGAGCCGCTCTACACCCTGCAGGGCGCTCTTCAGCCTCTTTTCCGGAAAAGGAGAAAGAACCAGCACATAAATCACTTTGAGTCCTAATTTTTGGGCAGCCTCTCCACAGACTCCTTTATTCGAGCCCCAGCAGAGGAGGGCAGTCTTGCTCTTTTCGTCTCCCAGGACCTTTATCGTCTCGTATTCCTCCAGATACTCGGCCATGAATTGTCCTTTTCTCTGGCGTTTCTCACTGGTCTTTCTGGTTATTTGAGGGTCTTCAGTGGTAATACCGTTTTCATCATGAGTGTAGCTGTCTGCCTTAACCACTTGTCCTTGCAGAGGCGGAAAGGCCAGAGGCGAGAGGCCCGTTTCCGTGTAGCGGTAACGTTTGTACTCTCCCTGTCCATCCCAGAGCAAGGGGGCCTTCAGTGCCTCTTCTTTTAGCTCACTTGAAGGGTCATCGGCCAGATCCATATTAAAGCTGTACTGGCTCTCGCTGACGGTCTTATCGGTTAGCACAAACGCTGGCACCTGAAACCTCCAGGCCAAATTCAGGGCGAAGCCAGCCCAGTAATACGCCTCCTCTGCGTCTCCAGGTGCAACGATAAACCTGGGAAACTCCCCCTGACCGGCATTGAGGACGAAATGCAGATCGCCCTGGGCCGTGTAGGTGGGAAGACCAGTGGACGGACCTGTTCTCTGAGCGTTGACCACCACCACCGGCATCTCAGCCATGCCTGCCAGGCTCAGACCCTCGGTCATGAGGCATAGTCCGCCGCCTGATGTTCCTACGGCCGCTTTGACGCCCGCGTAAGCGAAGCCCTGCGCCATGAGCATTACTGAGATTTCGCTCTCCGGATGAATCACCTTAAGCCCGAAATCCTGGGCATAGCGAGCCATAAAATCGAGTATGCCGGATGAGGGAGTCATGGGGTAAGCTACGTAAGCCTCCAGTCCCGCTTTGATAAGTCCCAGGGCAATGGCCTGGTTGCCGGTTATGATCGGAAGAGCCTTTTTATCTTTCCTTTGCGAATTACTATCTGTCTGATCGGATTGACTGCCCAAGTGACAAAACTCCGTCGCCTGATCGTAGCCCTGCCGGGCCACCTGCATATTCAGCTCCAGCATCTTTGGTAAATGTTTTCTCAGGACGTCTTCCAGCACAAACCAATCTATGCCCACAACCTTGCAGAATCCGCCTATGATGCAGGTATTCTTCATGACGCCAGGAGCTTTCGCCTCCTTCAGGATCGAAGTAATGGTAAGGCCGCAACCTCTATGCTTTGCATCATCAAGCTTTACTTTATCTGCATCGTAAATAACAAAGGAGCTATCCTTAAGACGGGCGGCGTGCTTCTCCACAGTCTCCTGGTTAAGAGCAATCAAGACTTCAATCTGGTCCGTGTGAGCCGCAATCTTCTTTCTGCTAGCCCTGACCAAAGAGAAGTTGTGCCCTCCTCTGATGAGAGAAGGATAGTCATAATACATGTAAATATGATAGCCAAGGCGGCTAAAGAGACGAGCCACGGTTAGGCCTGCCTCGTTTATGCCGTCGCCGGCTATACCGCCGATAAGTGTTGAAAAATTATCCATCTTCATCCCCGGAATGGATCTATCCAATTTGATGATTCTCAATGCCTGCAAATTCAACTGCCATTGTTTAGAGGTGCTATACATATTATGGTTGCGAACAGTATATAAAAACTGTGCATCAATCGATGAATAAATCTGTCATAATCAGGTAGAAAACAATATCTGGTCGTGAATCTACAATAGGCTGTTATTTATATACTCTATTCATATATGCCGCATTGGGGTGTAGCAAAATAGGAAAAAGAGGTTCAAAGTCTTGATTCATAGATGTAGCATGTCCGAATGAGCAGTACAATCTATTTGGAATTGCTGGGAAAGGAAACGTCACTGCGTGCGCAACGAAAAGTATGCAATGATGCGGATCACGGCGCACGTCTCAGGCAGAGTTCAGAGGGTAGGCTACCGGGCAAGGGTCATTCAAATAGCCAAGTGGTATGGGATTAAAGGGCATCATCGAGAATCTGAATGATGGAAGAGTGAGGATCATAGCAGAGGGCAAGGAAGATAAACTGAAGCTATTCGAAGGAGTAATAGATATCAAGAACACTCTTATCAATGTATCGTCCATCGAAAAGAATTATTCAAAGGCCTCCGGCGATTTTAGCAGTTTCTATAAACTGGTTGGAACAGGTGAGACTGATTTGCGCCTTGGTGGAAGGAATCAGCGTACTTAAGGATATGAGAGAACTGCTGGTTTGATATGAAAATGGTCCTCACGCATACCTATGCAGCCGCAATTTCAGGGGTGCATGCCCTCACAACCGAGTATCCTGCTTTTTCAAGCAATCTGATCATTGAACGTTCTTTTTTCTGA
>JBFYLJ010000148.1:0-2571 GCA_041305465.1 Methanothrix sp. | reverse complement strand
AGGTTCAGAATCTTAGCGCAATCAGCAAGTTGTTTCTGGGATATCTCAAATGGATTCGGTTTGGACATTCTTTGCATCTCCGTTTAGCATCTACCCAAATCTTTATGTTTGACTGGTGGTGACAATGGTCCACCTTTGGCTATATAACAATTCTGAGTTAAGTTTATAAAGGATAAAGAGGGCCGGAAATGTAGGGTCGGCATATTTAAACTTTTTCAATCAATAAATTTGCAGAGAGCAATACATCATGTATCACTTCATTGAATTTAAATGTTGTCCAAAGAGTGCGAATTCTCATGAGTTTATAAATAAACTTACTTAATAAATTTAGATCGCATGGACTGTTGGGATAATTCCCCAAAGGCTGCCTCGCAAAGATGAGGATCCATGGGTAAAGCACCTCTCTGCCTCAGAAGTAAGCAAGCCGGATTGAGCTTAAGGAAAAGCTTTTTCGGCGGGCTCCCTAAAAGCAATATAGTTGATCTCCAGTCACTACATCATAGCTAGTGGAAGAAGGATAACAAAGATGACAATCGTCATAGTAGATTACGGTATGGGAAACCTTTTCAGCATCTACAACGCACTGGAGTATGTGGGAGGAAATCCCAGAATCGTTCGCGATCCTGACGGCCTGGACGATGCAGACGGCATAGTAGTTCCGGGAGTGGGGGCCTTCGGAAGCTGCATGAGTCAGCTCTCACGATTCGAAAGCTCGCTTTTCAAGAACTTCAAGGAAGGAATGCCGATGCTTGGCATTTGCGTCGGCATGCAGGTTCTCTTCGAGGAGAGCGAAGAGAGTCCCGGCGCTGCGGGCCTGGGTTGGATAGGTGGCAAGGTAGTTCACCTGCCAGATAGCGTGACGATTCCCCAGATGGGCTGGAACGACCTCTCCATCAAGCGTCCTGTGGAGATGCTGGATGGAATCTCTGATGGAGACATGTTCTATTTTGTGCATTCCTATTATGGCCTGCCGGAGGATCGGTCTGTGATTGCCGCAACCACAGAGTACGGTGTGGAAGTGACGGCCGCTGTGAGCAAGGATAACCTTTTCGCCACCCAGTTTCACCCCGAGAAGTCGGGTGCCAAGGGTCTGAGAATTCTGGAGAACTTTGTGAGGTCGATACGATGCTAGCGAGAAGGATCATTCCCTGTTTGGACTGCGATTTGGGTGTGCCTGGCGGTCGAGTTGTCAAGGGCATTGAGTTCAAGCAGATTAGATATGCTGGCATCCCCTGGGAGCTGGCTGGCAAGTACTATGAGGACGGTGCCGATGAGATCGTCTTTTTGGACATCACTGCATCTCATGAGCGACGGGAGACTATGACCGGCGTCATTAGGGAGACATCGAGGTCGGTCTTCGTGCCTCTCGCCGTAGGCGGCGGCATAAGTGGCGTGGAGCAGGCAAGAGAGGTATTCAATGCCGGGGCCGACAAGATCACTGTGAACACCTCGGCATTAAAACGTCCTGAGCTGATTTGCGAGATATCAGACCAGTACGGAAATCAGGCTGTCGTGCTGGCCATAGACGCTAAGCGGCGCTACAATCTGGAAGAAGGCAGGATTATTGTCGAGACCGAGCAAGGTCCCTGCTGGTTTGAGTGCTCCTTCTATGGAGGCAGGCAGTTTACAGGTATCGATGCCATTGCCTGGGCGAGCAGGGCGGTATCCCTGGGGGCAGGGGAGATTCTTCTCACCAGCATGGATCGAGACGGAACCTATGATGGCTTTGACATCCCTCTCACAGATGCCGTGGCCAAAAAGGTTAAAGTGCCTGTGATCGCTTCAGGAGGATGCGCCAGCCCGGACCACATGCTGGAGGTCTTCAAGAAGACCGAGGCTTCAGCAGCGCTGGCTGCGAGCATATTTCACTTCGGAGAGTGGAATATAAGCAGTGTTAAGGCATATCTCAAAGAGAGGGGCGTGAACGTGCGCATTTGATTAGAAATGGGGTTCATAGAGCTTACCAAGGCACCCTGCAATCAGGCCCTGGAGATCATGGTCGTAAGTGATGTCAGTTGGGAGAAGAGGTTTGAGTCCATGGGAATACGAAAAGGGAGATATATCCGCAAAATTGCCTCTCAGCCTTTTGGCGGGCCGATCGTAATTGAGGTAAACGGCTCAAAGATGTCGCTTGGCCGCAATATTGCTGCAAAAATCGAGGTGGAGGTACTATCCGGTCCCTCCCATCAGTGATATCTCCTAACTTCCCTCCCAATTTTTTTATCTAAGTTGCTATTAGCTGCTTTAGCCTCTGGATGCTCTCCATGGCCTGGGCAGACTCGTGCAGCTTCTCATCCTCAAAATGCTTGATGATCGAATCAATGCCTGCTCTCAGCGAATAGACCTTCATTGGTCTGCCTTTGCCTTCGCGCTTGATTTCTTTCTCTTCTATCCAGTTGTTGTCACGCAGGGTACGCATGGCAATGCTTACTTCCGGCTGGCGAAGGTCTGATCCCATCTCGATTTCGCGAGATGAGGCTTCATCCACATTGGCCAGAAAGGTTATGAGCGTTGCAACATTGCGCGGAACGCTCAGGGATCGAAGCGTTTCGACAAATTCCATGTCCTTAT
>JBFYLJ010000147.1:0-4608 GCA_041305465.1 Methanothrix sp. | reverse complement strand
CTAAGGGTGCTCCTATATAAACAATAATCGCGAAATAGTTTTTGGCATACCGCTTGTGGAGTCCTGAAATTATTTCGCGTCTCTTAGATCAGGGAGTATGAATTATTCATATAACTTTCACAACTCGGCCTACTCCACCAGCCAGAACTCCTGCGGCCACCGCCCTTCCTCGCGCTCCACCGGTCCGCTCTCCTCTCGCCTTCTCTGAATCATCTCCCCCACCTCTACTGGCCGGGCACCGAAGACCTCCGCCAGGATCTCCTTGGCCGTCTCCATCTCCTGCGCCTTGCCTACCATCGGCCTGGGCTCGACCGGCTTTTGGCCTGCCTCCAGCATCCTCTGCTTCTGCCGTCTTGGCCTCGGCCTTCCGGGCTATGGTCAGCTTGCAGTAGATGCAGAACACCCGGTCGGCCAGCTCCGCCATCTATCACAACGAGATGTGGCCGCACAGCATTCTGGCCAACAGGCCCCATGCACTTCAGACTATGCGGCCCGCCAATTGTCCTTTGTGTAGCCCTGCTAACTGGTACACCTCGCTACTCACGACAGGGACAGTATATGCTGCACTCCCACTCGCAAATCAGATTAGGAGGAGAACCATGGCACAACTCGTAGCACACAGCGCAACAGTTCTCCTCTGCCACAGGATGGAACTTTGCAATAGGGAAAGCATCCATGCCAGGTACAGGATCGCAATCACTGGACATGGGATCGCACAGCGGAATCACTTTGAAGACTTCTCCTCGTGCGTTTACCAGTTTGACAGAGAGACCATCATCCAGCTGTAGTCCATACGCCCCGTCAGGATGCCCTGGATACCCTCGAATCACGAAACCCGCAACTATATCTTCTGGGTGGAACCCCCCGGGGGGCTCAATAACAGGAATGCCGACCACTAGTGCCTGGCCGTACGTCGAGACACGCACTGACCTCTAGTCGAACGACACGCCATGGTTCTCTTGGAAAACTTGCATCTCGGCGCGAGCCAGTTCGACAATTGCAGCACGCGCATCTTCGAGTGTTCCGCACTGCCCCGCAGCGGCCAGCCCTGTCGTGAGCACCAACAACAGGATCGTCAAGAACTTCACACCAGTCATTCGCACTACCTCCCATGACGCTTGCACGCTAAGCATCAACCTTGTCCTTGTTTAACCTTCAACCATGAAGCTGGCTGCGGCAAGTACAAGTTCTGCGGCCTGATGCTGCCCTCTGGCTTTCACTCCGTAGTGTCACATTATGCATAAGATTGGAAAGGCGGTGCGGGATCTGCCCTGGAAAATCAGGGTGCATAGAGCAATTGAAGGTGCAGAGGCTCTTGCGAAAGGCAAGATGGTCCCCATTGAATTAAAAAGATAATAGTCAGAAGTGTCCAGTGCTGAGGCGAGACGAAAGACTTCACGATTTTATAGGGGCCTCTGGTGGGCGCTGGCCAGGATGGGCTTCTGAAGTTCAAGAATTGGCTAAAGGAGAATGGCTGCCATAAGGTCGCTTTGGAATCGACCGGCAATTACTGGCTTCCACTTTACCATATTTTAGAATGATTTGTGAATTTGATTCTGGCAAATGCCTATCATTTTAAGCGTACCTCATGAAGACTTAAAAATTCAATAATTAATATAATTAGTTCGGCTCTTCGCTGTTTAGTGTTGGCAAGGTTATGGTCCGATTCCATTATCATCCATTAATCGTTCTGTTCCCCTGTTTCTCTATGGTAAGGTTTCGTAACAGCAGGCTTAATTCTCGATAACAATTCTATTCAAACCACAGAGGCGCAGAGACAAGAGGAAACAGAACCATTCCCTCAACCATACTAAATAGCGAGGAACTTAAGTTTCTTATTCTAATAGCATCCATTCTTCTGTAACGTTAACCTTAAATAGTTAAGGTGAAGCTGGATCATAAGGTGGCCACAATGCAAAAAGAAGCATTTACTAAAAGGATAGCACCGGTTTTGATGTTGGGATTGCTGATCATTGGCACCATGCCAGCCACAGCTCAACCGGTATGCGGTATACAATACATGGTTGTTCCTGATGATCGGATTGTTGCAGGTCCATTAGTAGCCCCAGGATATTATTTTATCTGGTTTGGATTAGATTCAAATAATCAATGGACAACTGCGGGACCGTACCTGCTTAGCGGAGGTCATAAGTATCTAGTCTCCCCTGACTTGGGTGGTGCTAGTCACGTCTGGGAGGATCACGCAGATATCTCGTCGTATCCCTACCCAACAAGTGATGTTGCCGCAGTATATTATAGAGTTTGGGATGAACACTTCAGATCCTATAGAATTACTGTCTGCCCATGAGGAGATAGCATTTTCATCACAATCCAGGGAGTTGGGGGGCCTGGACCGCTCAGGTCTCCTGCTCCTAATATGGCCTTACTGGCCACTTTATCATTTTTTCTTAAGCCATTTTAGCAATACTATGAAAACAGTTACCGGGACATTTTCATGGTAACTCTATCCCATGCAATGCACCCCCTCCGGCGATCGCCGCCATGCATTGCAGAGAACCGCCCGTGAGCTGGCCAGGGACGCCCGAGCCTTGCAGAAGGCTGTCCACCACGCACCCGCCACCCGTCGGGAGTCGCAGAGGACCAGGCCTGGCGGGAGGACCTGCCTGTCTGGCAGATGGAGAAGGTCAAGCATACCCGCAAGGGATCGAAGATCTATAGCTACTGGATGGCTTGCTGGCGCGAGGGCGGCAAGACGCGCAATGTGCACCTGGGGAGCAGCAGGAAAATGGATGCAGAGGCGCTGCCGCCGTTTGACTGTCCCTCTCGGATTTCATGCATATTTCCTGACAGCAGGATTGATTTCGAGCGTCATTCTGGAACCGCCGTTTATGCTAATGATAAGCATGATCATGAGTATGATAGCGCTTGCGCTCCATCGAGAAGCCATAAATGCTGGTATCTGTCCAAATGACATCGTGGAGGCCTCCCAGGAGGTCTGCTTCAGGGCCGAGGGCCCAGGTACTCCACCATCTCCTCGGCATCCTCGTAAAGGAGGGGGTCGTGCTCCACTATCAGGAAACTGTGGTGTTTCTCCTCCAGTATGGTCATGAGCTGGAAGAGGGTGTTGGCCTGCGGATCTCCAGTTCTGTGATGTTGCGATCCAGGCGGCTGGAGCTGCGGAGGCTGTTGGTCTCGGGGAGGAGGGAGACGGTAGGGTAGAAAACGTAAGGCGGCCCCAAGAAATAATGTAGTGGCCAGGAAGTGGAGCGTCAGACATTTCCACCATTGAATTCATAAATTAACCACCTAACGAACATGTTCGTCGCCTCAACTTAAAAACGGCAAATCAATATGCCGCCAAAGAGCTCAACGTCTCGTTCGATGGTAGGAAGGTCAAAAGCAATGGCATTGGAAAAAAGCAAAGTGAAGAAAGTCCTGAGCTATCGGTGGGCGGTGTTCGGGATCCTGGCCTTAGCCTACTTCTTTGTATACTTCCACAGGGTGTCCTCGGCGATCGTGTCCGCCGACCTGCAGATAACCTTCGCAGTTAGCACTGCCGCCTCCATCGCACTTTTGAGCTCTGTGTATTTCTATGCCTACACTGTCATGCAGTTGCCGTCTGGATTATTGACTGACAACTGGGGACCGCGCAAAACGGTCAGCCTCTTCACGCTTGTAGCCGCGGCCGGCGCGATCCTCACCGGGATCGCATCTACTTTCGAGACGGTCATCGCAGGCCGGTTGTTGATTGGCATAGGCGTGGCCATGGTTTACATCCCCACCATGAAGATCCTGGCCGCCTGGTACCGTAAGAATGAGTTCGCTTCTCTTTCCGGTATCCTGTTAGCGGTGGGCAACATCGGAGCCCTGAGCGCCGCTGGCCCTTTGGCCTTGATCTCCGACGCCCTGGGCTGGCAGCAGGTCTTCATCATACTGGGCGTGATAACGCTCGTCCTGGCTGCTCTAGCCTGGATGATCATTCGGGACCGTCCCTCGGACATGAACCTTCCCAGTATCCAGGAGATCGAGGCCATGGAGTTGGGCGAGTTGGCCCCTGAGGTCAAGACGACGGAGAAGATCCCAATGCACAGAGCGCTAAAGATGACCTTTGGGGCGGGGATGAAGTTTTGGCCCCTGGCCATATGGTTCTTCTTCATGTACGGCAGCATGATGGTCTATCAAGGACTGTGGGCGGGACCGTTTTTCCATGACATCCTGGGATGGGACAGGCCCACCTACGGGCTGGTGCTAACCTTCATCGGGATAGGCATGATCCTGGGCTGCCCTACTGCCGGGTACATCTCTGATAAGATCCTGAAGTCCCGCAAGAAGGTCCTAATCATAGGGACCGTGGTGTATACGATCATCTGGGCGATAATATGGATGACCGCCGGGCATATCACCAGTACTGAGACCTATATGGCGATAAACTTTGCCTTCGGCTTCTTCGGCGGGTTCTTCGTGGTGAGCTATGCTCAGATCAAGGAGCTGTTCCCCCTAAGCATTGTGGGGACGAGCACCGCAGCTCTCAACATATTTCCCTTCGCAGGCGGGGCCATACTTCAGCAGGTCTCCGGCCTGATGCTGGCCACCAGTTCCCTGGAATCTTATCAGAGCTTATGGTTGTTCATGCTGATATGCATGATT
>JBFYLJ010000146.1:0-2556 GCA_041305465.1 Methanothrix sp. | reverse complement strand
ATAATAAATTATCCTGCTTCATCCACTAAATATCAGATAAAAAATATGCTGGAACGAGGCGAGCTTGACGGATAATAATCTCTATTTCTTTATGCATTTTACATATATCCGGTAGCCCAGGAGATTGAGCCTTTGCCTTCGGGGCAGCACCTTGTGTTCCAGAAAGCGAGAGAGCCTCTCCTGAAAATAGCCCGGATCGATAACTCTTCGCCAGGGGCTTTGGAAGAGGTAGCCCTGGCAGGGCTTGAAGTCAAATCCGCGGCAGGCGAGGACCGCGAAGCCTGCTTCATCGAGTGCTCTTTGAAACTCGGCAGGCGAGACATACTCGGGCGGCTTTATCTGTTCCCGGAATAAATGCCTCCTGATAAGGGTATAGTGGGACGTGCGGGAAAAGAAGTCTACCACTAAGACTCCTTCCGGTTTCAATACTCGATAGAATTCCTGCAAAGCTCTGGCTGCTGCCCCAGTTGTAGGCAAGCAGGTCAGAACGCCGCTGCTTACCACCTGGTCAAAGCTCTGGTCTTGAAAGGGCAGTTCGGTCACAGAGCCCTGCAAAAAGTCGGCCCTTTCATCGCCCCTCGCCCGAAGGGCCGCCCTGCCCAGCATGTTGCCTGAGAAGTCCATGCCTATAGCCTGCAAGGACTCTCTTTCCGCCTTTGTCTGTATTTTTCTATTTTTCAGCGCCCTAAGAAGCAGATTACCATTGCCGCAGCCTGCATCCAGGACAAGGCCTTTTGCCCCGGAAAAGCAGAAATCTGCTGCGTCCTCCTCGAAATCGCCCATCATCTTCAATATGAAATCCGGCGTGTCGTCGGGCAGATCGCGCGCCAGCTTGAGGTCACTCTCTTCTCCGCACCTCTTCTGGTTCTCCCAAAACTCCAGCTCATCCGGATCCAGATGGCAATCCATCTTTCGGCACCTGTGATGTGAGAAATATTAATACTTTGCCGGGCAAATTTTGGCTGCAAATCCAATCGCTCAATTATCCCTCGCTGATGGAGACGACAGTGGTGTCTGAACAAAGAGTAAGAAAAGAGCTGCAGGAGATCGCGGCACAGGTGGTGGAAGAAATGGACGGCCTTCTCTTTGCAATGAACAGGGCAGCCGAGCAGATATCATCCGGCTGTACGTTGGAAGATATCGATGATGCAGGCTATCATCTCTATTTAGCAAGAAAAGATCCAAAAGACCGCGGCAGCCGGGCAGAGGCAGTGATGACCAGCATGGAATATGATCAATTCTTCCATATTCTCGAAAAGATCGCCCCTCAGAGGGGCCTTTGTCTGGAGGAGGAGACCAGACTGGAGATAGAGCTGCCTGAAGCGGAATTTGAGGAGAATATGGTTGCGGGCGGCTTTGAAAAATATAAGGGCCTGGCAATCGAGCATCATAATAAGTGTCTGGAGGAACTGATTGTCGCCGTTTGCGACCAGTTGAAAAAGCGCGGACTGGCGGTGGCCTGTGTGCCCGATGAGGATGTGATCTTTTATATGCCGATTGCCTAGACCAGGGATTCCCATACTGCCTTTTGCAGCATGGCCACCACAGGCAGCCTGATGATTACTGCCAGCCTTTCGCCACCCATTGTCCCAACCACAATGGAGGTGCGTTCGTCCGCAATCATAAGGCCGTCTATGCTGCTCTTTGAACCATCGATGACATAGTCTCTAAAATATCTCTCTGCTCCTTCTTTCATCTCCAGGATAGCAAAGCCCAGGCCTTCGAACTTCTCCTTTTTATCGACCTTTATCCGCAGTCTCACCACTTTCTTAAGCTCCGTCCTGTGATCAATCAAGAGGTCCGGGCAACGGCAAAAGACTATCAGCTCCCTTTCAACATTGCTTAGAAAATCTCGGATGCGGTTTTTTATTCCCCATTCACTGCGAACGCACCATACCGGAGAGCTGCCATGAACCTCCAAATTGAGGCTTAAAAGCTCGCGAGTGGATCGGTCGATGGATGCCACAATCTCATCTTTTAGCCTTTTCATGACCGAATCCGGCTCAACGGCCCGATAGTAAGTTGGTGATCCCTGCACAAACTCCACGAATCCTTTGCTTTCCAGATCTCTCAGGATGTCGTAAATCCTAGTCCTGGGAACCGCGCTCAGTTCGTGCACCTCTCTGGCTGTTGCTTCTCCCATACCTACCAGTGCGCCGTATGCTCGGGCCTCATATTCTGTGAGTCCCAGCTTCGTCAAGCCCTCTACAATCTCATCAAGCATTGTAACTCATTTAGTTACAACAATGTTATATAGATTGTTGCCATAATATTGCCGAGAGCATCCTTGGCTCAGCATCCATTAGGGAGAAATTATAATGACAAACAGATTTCCGGGAGAATCCATCTCATCTCTCCTTGCTACGGCAGCGTGCATCTTTACTCTGGCACTGCTTGCAGCCTGCTTTCCATCAGTAGAGGCCCTCGAAGCTGGCGCGCCCATTCCTCCTGAGGAATTCGGGGACGATTACTACAAGGTATATGGAATTCCCAACCTTTCCCTCTCTCTTGAGCAGGATCGCGTCTATCAGGGAGAGACTGCCTCTCTATTTTTAA
>JBFYLJ010000145.1:0-7766 GCA_041305465.1 Methanothrix sp. | reverse complement strand
AATCACTTGACCGCCGATGGCCCGCTCGTGGGCTGCCTCGACGATGGCGGGCTGCCCTCCGGGCCGGGCCTCGCTCCTGGCTGTGCCGTTCGGGCTCGGGGGCTCGCCTGTGCGCGCTCGTGTGCTGGCGCAGGAGGCCGGATGAGCAATATTCCTGCAAGGACCGGTCTCCATGTAACTTCCAAGTCTTCGGTTACTATTAGCTGCTATCTGCAAAGCTGCGACGAACGAACCCAACCACAAAGATCACGAAGCTCACAAAGGACGCACAAAGACTTTTTGTCAGGGACATTTGACCCATTGTCTATCATAAAAGTGCATGAAAAGCTCTTGACCTCCGCAGGCTCGCTCGTGGGCTGCCTGGGGCCTTGGCTGGGTCTGGCTTGCCCACCGGGCCTAGCCTTGCTCCGGGCGACGCTCCTTGGGCTCTCTACTAAATTCGAGATAGTGTAATATTTGCGTAATCTTCTGATTAATGCCATCTCCTGCTAATTCTTCCTTAATCCCGTTGGGATCGATTCTAATCGTCAAAACGTAAACAAAAATGCCTTGATCTTCGTTGGGATGGAATCCCAGCCCGGTGTAGTGAGGTATTTCCTCAATATGCTGATTATTGGTAGAAGGATAAACCAGTGCGACTGAGGATGCCTGAATATCTTTATGAGTAGCATATGCAATTACCTGGTAGAGATCAGCAGTTGAAATCTGTCGATAAGCTATCTCGAGGGGTTTTATCTCAGCATTGTTTGTGAGATTAAAATATTGATACTCGCTCAGATGATAAGTGCCATTTTGATCAATTCTAGGCGTTTGGGTTTGTCCCGAGAATTCCAAAGGCTTATATTTTGCATCGATGACAAACCAAACCCCATTTGAACCTGATCTAATTGGCTCACGATCTAACTTCATATTCTTATCAACTAGATGCGCTAACTCTGGCGGCAAGTCGCCTTCAAGTTGAACTGGAAACCTCCGACCAGTCGCCTTGCCTCTTGTAATAATACGAACATATTGCTCGAAAAGTTTTGGCATATCAACTAGATCCCACTTGACAGAACCATTTTCTAATGAGTTCAAATCAAATGCTCTTGCAATGGGCACATCTTCAATTTCGTGAACTTCCACAGCAAATGGATCAAGAATTGAAATGACTAATCTGGCAAATTGGATCACCCTTTGATAATGCCTGAAAGGACCTTGCAGCAGAGGCATTACCCCTGCAAAGTCATTTTTGTTAATCCTGGCCAAATGTACCTCTGCTAAAGCCGCTTCACACCTTCGTGCGAGTCCCAATTCAAGAGTGGCATGGATCTGCATTGAACTCAAAACATGACGACTTAGAAAGAGGGCATAACGCAAAATCCTGTTAGGAAGATTATCAACAGTCCACTCTACAAATCGACATGGTGCGACGTGTCTGAGGTTCCAATAGTTGCGCTTGAAGTATCTATCCTCAAGGAAACGCCCTTTGACTCTGCTCACCAATTCATCCTCGATTTCTTCGCCTCGTGGACGCAACAACATTAAGAAACGTTCCAACTCTATTAGGTAAATCGAGGCGATCCAAGTGCTTGGGTGAGTGCTTGTCCCAGAGAGCAGTTTCTCCATGCTAAAAAGATCATCTTCAGGCAAATTCAAGACTGCCCATAACATGCCAGTTACTGATCCTGGTACCTTTGGATGAATTGACAAATTGAATCTTTCTTGGGTATCCGAATTGATGAACTGAATAGTTCCAACCTTTTCAGATACTTGTAAAATTGGTGTTTTAGGGTCTTTCCATTGCAAATAGATCCCTAATCGTTTTTCTAAGGGTTGATTGTTTTGAGATGAACTACGTTGCAGAAGCTCAGATAGCCATCTCCAATCTTGTGGATCATCCATTTGTTGTGAAAGCGTCGGATTTTTCTCCATAGACCTGCTCTTCTAGAGACTCAGATTAATAATAATGTTCACCGAGACATTTGCACCAGTTCAATAGCCAGCTGACGTTTTCATTCTGATTTTGGGTTATATTTATCTCTTGGATATGCAGCGCAGTACGCCTTAAATGGTCCTCAGTTATGATTCCCTCTTTTCTGTATTCTTCCAATAGAGGAATAACCTGATATCGTAGATTGGTCCAAAGATCTTCGAGATCCTTAGTCATGAAATACGTATGACCAATCGCATAATCCCCCATGAAATACCCGCGTTGATCTCTCGCATATTCTTCGTTGTTTTCTTTGTAAAATGCTTTCTGAACCGCTTGGAATATTTCTTTTATCGTATTACGTTTAGAGTCATCCAAAGCCGAATTTCCTTTTAAATATCCATCGAGCAATTTACCATCTGGTAAACATTGCACGATTAAGAATCGGCGGCGCAATGCATGATCGACGAGCGAGATATTCCTGTCAGCAGTGTTCATAGTACCAATAAGATATAAGTTATTGGGAATGGATATTCGTTCATTCTGACCCAGAAGTCTAACACCGAGGTCTCGATATTCCAGAGTCAATATTAGTTCTCCAAATATTCGTCCGAGAAATCCTCGATTAATCTCATCAATAATTAACACATATTGGATAGAAGGATTTTCTTTTGCAGCCTCTACCATTTTTATAAATATTCGTTTCTTTCGTTCGAAATTCAATGCCCCATTTTCAGAATTAGCCTCGATTCCACTTATGAAATCTTCGTAGCCATAACTTGGATGGAACTGGACAATATCCCATACGACCTTAATCCCGTTTTCAACAAGACTAGCGGACGAGTCAAATTGCAGATATGGCGATTTAGATATCGAAACTATTGGATTTTGTTCGCTGCCAAAATTCTCGTTACCAAGAAATGCGATAAGCTGAAAAGCCATGTAAGTCTTAGACGTTCCGGGTGGTCCGGCCAAGATGATTTGAGGCTTGCTTTTCAACAGACTTTTCAATTCTATGATTTTCTTAATTTCATTCCCCCCATTAGGAACAATTGGTCCAAATCGTACGAAATCAGGCCATTTGGTTTCTAGTTGCGATGCAATAATGAGCTCCAACGCTTTATTATTAAATCGATAAAGATACCCTTGATTGACATTGCCATCTTTATTAATCAGACGTTCATTTGCAACCAACTGCGGCAGATCTGCCGAGAATTTCGAAAAAGGAATAGGTGGCTCCAGTGGATGATATTCCGTTTTGACAAGATAGACGTTGCCAAATCCGTTATACGGCCTAGTTCCATTAGTATAAGAAGCAGTAGCTTTGCTCACAGCAAGCAAATTTGTTTTAGCGTAATGAAGTATTACGTCACCTTGTCTTATCTCCTTAAGTCTTTTCCAGTGAGGTTTAGAGTCATCTCTAGGTGCACAAATGATCCCACGTGGATGCTCCTCCTGATAATGCGATCCTTGGTTTACCCACCATATATTGCGCGCCGATCCATTGTTCTGAGGTTTTGTGGTTTCTTCATTATCGGAATCAGATGGCATTAATGTTCTTCTCCAGCCGTCTTCGCTTACCTTTCGCGTTCTTTGGTCTTCCCACTAAACGGCAGGACAGTGTCTCGAAATTGCTGCAATTTTGCAGACACCTCGGTATCCTGATATCATCACTTTTCTTAAATCAATAAATACTTTTGCCATTTTTCTATCCATTATCCAGTATTCTGCAGTGAGGACATATTATGCTTATTGTACCTGGCATTCCTGTCGTAGATCACGATGTTAGCGGGAATGGATATTTGATGAACTGCCAGTGGTGAATCCCGTTGCAATACAATCCCACAAAAATAGCATCTCAATCTATAATGATTGCATCAATGAGGAATTTTAGGCGCGGGGAATGGCGAACCCACGAACACCTTCGTGACTGGACCCTGAATCCAGCGCTTTTGACCTGCTGCCCCCTTCTTTCTTGCCCGCCTCTTCCACCCGGAAAGGCGCACGCGCGCGTTCCGCCGCTCGCCTGGGGGCCGTTTTCGATAGGCAGATCCGCCTGTATTTGGCGGCTTTGTGCCTGCGGCAAGAATTGTCCTTCACTCAATCGAAACTTCGCGGCTTCGCGCCTTCGCGTGAAAACGTGATCTCGTGCGAAGTCTTGAAGGGCGTCGAAAAGTTGATGCAGTCAATCACACCGATCGATTTCTTCTCTCTGAAAAGGTGCTATCCCAGGCAGGCTTCCGAATTCCTTTTCATCCATCCTCTTGGGTCTGCCGTCTGCTCCAATCTCCTCCACCCTGGCCGCCACACCCCGCCGCTCCAGCTCCGCCAGCAGCTCCTCCATGAACACACCCCTCCCGCTCACGTGCGCGTGCTCGCACTCCCGCACCCGTCCGCCCGTGTAGCCGCTGCTCGTAGTAATAACGCCGCAGCTGGGGCTGCCCGCTACTCCCACGATGTGCATTCATGCGCCACCCCGGAAAATCTTTTGCCATTTGGCGGTACTAATGACATTCACGGCAATATCATCCAGACAAATCGATACGAATTTGTTCTTCCTTGCCATAGCTATTACATCCTTTGCCGGTATGGCCACCATGATGCAGTTAGCAGGATATCATTCGCTTTCTCTCTGAGCAGTGAGATTGCCGTATCATCATCATGCAATTGACGGCATAACTGCTCGTAGTCTGTAAAATGATGCCGCCCATAGCTGAGTAGCTGCTGAATTGATGGGCGTGAGGTGCCGTAGTGCCTGGAGACTTCATTATAGAAATCTCTGGGTGTAGACGTTATTTTTACATGGCAGTTATATGCCCGTTTAAGGGACTTGGAGTCAAACGATGGCTTTACAGGCATATTTGCCGTCCTTGCTCAATAAGACACCGTCGAGATAACGGTATTCTTAAAGGTTACTATTGCCTTAACCCCATTTGCTGGAACATAATTTGAGTCAGATTTGCTGGTAATCATTTTGGGTAGGCATCAATGATCGCCCACATGCCACGGATATTTTTTTTTTCAAGTGATGGGACATCCATCCAAAATACCATCCTGCACCGGCCAATGCTTAGCATTCCACGCCCAAGCCCTCACTTCTTCCCGATCTCCTCCGCTGCAAAGGCCACACCCCTCCTCTCCAGCTCGGCCAGCAGCTCCTCCATAAACACGCCCCTACCGCTCACGTGCACATGCTCGCACTCCCGCACCCGTCCGCCCGTGTAACCCTGGCTCGTAGTAATAACGCCGCAGCTGGGACTGCCAGCCAGGCCCACAATCCGCAAGCTTGCGCCCTCGCGGGCCAGCATCTCCAAAAGGTCAGCGTAGTCTTCGATCAGGGAGCGACAGAAGCGGCGAAACCCGGGCACATCAAGCTGGTTTCGGGTAACCGCCCAGCGTTCCAGCCCCAGGTAGAGCGCCTCCGGGCAAGGGAGCTGAACCGTGGGGCCCTCGGGCCGAAAAGTCACAGGTGCGAGCCCCTTCACTCGCGTCAGAGGATTAAGCAGGCAGTGGGCGACGATCGTGATCTCCTTCTCTCCCTGGGCCGCGCCTTTTTGCCTGCTTTCTCCCGGTTTTGCGTTGTATGTCATCTTAAGTCAATAAGGTTATAAACTTATAATAACTTAATGCTATAATATGTCTACTACTATTCAGGTCAAAGACGATGTTCAGCAGATGCTTGACCGGCTGAAGAAGGAAATCGATGCCAAGTCTTATGACGAGGTCATCCGCTATCTCTTCAAAAAGGCAAAGCGCATGGATCGATCACATTTCGGCAGCCTGCCCAAGCTTGAATCCTTCCGGAGGGAAGAGATTGACCGTTTTGATTGACTCCTGGGCCTGGATCGAGTTTTTCCAGGGCAGTGACGCGGGAAAGGTGGTCATGGGCTATCTGGATGACGACCAGGACCTCATAATCAGCACAGTCAATCTGGCTGAGGTCTATCGCTGGATCCTCCACGTTTACGACGAACGAATCGCAGAAGAAAAGAAATCCGCCATGAAAGAGCGCTGCCTTCTGATCGATGTGGATGAAGAGATCGCAGTCGAAGCCGCCAGGATCAGGCACAGGCTCAAATGGGGATTGGGTGACTCAATCGTCTATGCTACGGCCAAGCGAGAAGCCGCCAGCGTGTTGACCGGGGACTGCGACTTCCAAGGAAAAGATGACGTCATCTTCCTGAACCGGACTTAATGCTCTTGATGTAGTTGTAGAACCTGATGCCGTCCATGTCGTCGTAGAACACGATATTCTCCGCCCGCTCCCCCACCTTAATCTTGAGAGTGCTGTTGTGAAACTCATCCACGTACAGCACATCATCGATTACATCCAGGGGCACAGTCTGCACGCTGTCCCAGGCCAGTCCAGGTCTCACAAAATGCACATTCCTATCCGTGGTCACCAGATAGCCCAGCACCTTGTCCAGCATGCCCACCCTGGCAATGGCCAGCATCTGCTTGGATGCCTTGCTTTGCAGGATAGCCGGTGCAATCTGCACCAGCGTCTCGCCTGCCGCAGCCAGCTTCCTGGCCGTGCGGCCCAGCTTCTTGGGAACTTCGATTCCGCCCACTTCTATTGTATCCGTCATATTAATCTGCTTAAATTAGAGATGTTTCTTTGTGCGTCCTTTGTGGCTTTGTGCCTTTGTGTTTTGGTTTTTTGAGTGAAAACGTGGGATTAGTGCTTACTACCACCCTCACCACAAAGACACAAAGGCACAAAGACGACCTAATTTGTGAGTGCTCTGTGATCTCTGTGCCTTCTGCATTCTAAGTTACAATCTTTTCCAAACAGTCATTCTCCAGAGCTATGCGCACCTCGCGTGCCAGCCTGCGGCCCGTGGACATGTTAGTGCGCCAGAGAGCATTTCCATAGGGATGACCGACTGCCATGTGCACATTGGTGCCGCCGCCGATGCGCGGAGCGACATCGTAGATGTAGAAGTTGAGATCCTTGTCCACACAGGTCTGCAGACAGAAAGGACCAATGATGCCGGGGGAATAGTACTCCTGCGTAGCCTCCACATACTTCTCGGCCAGAACGAAAGCCTTCTCCAGAAGCGACTCGCGAAGCGTTGCAGAGTTGTGGCCGCAAACAGTGTACTCAGGATTGATCTGCTTATCGTTGAGAGTGAGCTGCTGGGGCGCAGGCAATCGGCAGTGCCCATCCAGTGAGGTCTCAAAGCGCCAGTCTATGCCGATCAGCTCGATCTGCTTGCTGACGGGAGAGTAGAAGAAATCCAGATTGAAGACAGGACCGATCACGTAGCGCTCAATTCTGGCCAGCTCAATTCCATCCTGATCAATCACATTCTGACGCATAAGCTGATCAGCCTTCTGGCAGTACTCCTCGTAGGAGGCGGCTGTGAAAAATCCCCTCTCCAGAGTTTTTACCGCATGAGGAAGCTTGACCATCACCAATTCCCTGATATCCTCCGCCTCTACTGGCTCAGGAAAAGGCAGCCCGGCCTTCTCCAGTATCCAGTAATAATCCCTTTTATCGCCGCGCTCCTCGGAACGAAGCAAGTTTCGAGAGCCCAGAAGAGGAATCTGAAACTGATCTTCAACGGCATCAATGCCGCAGTAGGAAGTAAACGACCGGTTAGGCACAAAAAGAGTGTTCTTCTCCTTGAGAAGATCCTGATTCTCCTGCTCCAAAATCTGGGAAAACTTCTTGAGCATCATGACCTCGTCGATCATGCCGTTTATAACCCTGCCGGATTTGTCCCGACCGGCACGGAAGTACTTGACATAAGGCTTCTCCCGCCCCTCCTGGCACACCGCCAGAGTCCGGAAATTCTCCTCTACTGCGCCGTCTGCCGTATCCAGGGCAGAATGGGATGCAATCATCCCG
>JBFYLJ010000144.1:0-5139 GCA_041305465.1 Methanothrix sp. | reverse complement strand
GGCGTCTCTACCGCACTGAAGTCTATGAGATCGAACAACGAGACAAGGCTCACCCGGAAATCGCGCTCTTCCACAGCCATCTGGCCGGCCTCCTCAAGAGCTGCCATGTGCTGGCCTCCGGCATGGCCGGTTAAAATCAGCACTTTCGAGAAGCCGCTATCTGCAAATGAGATCAGCAGATCCCTGGAATAGGCCCTCAGAGCGTCATGTCCCACAGTTATGGTGCCGGGAAAGGCCCTGGTGCTGCGGCAGACTCCATAATAGATGGGCGGGGCCAGGAAGACGGCGCGCTCCTCGGCCACAACCCTGGCCACCGCCATGGCCTGGACCGTGTCGGTGATCGTGGGCAGGTGCGGCCCATGCTCCTCGATCGCCCCCACTGGCAGTATCACCGTCCGGCTCTCTTTCTGGGCTGCCTCTATCTGCGGCCAACTCATCTCTTCCAGGAGCTTCATATGTTTATGACCTCTCCTGAGAGGACGTACTCCTCAGGCACCCTCAGCTCAGACTGCATGCCGCCCACATTGAGCAGATAAGAGCTCATGGGCTTGGTGTCGAAGTTGGTGCCACCAGCTATAGGTCCTTCTGTCGAGTATGGCAGCACCAATGTGAACCTGCCCTCAGCATCGCTGATATTGGACTGCTGATACAGAAACGCCCTATTCCTGTTTGTCACAATCCCCACTTGAGCGGATACTCGCGTACCAGGGGAAGCACTTCCCTGAACTATCGCGCCCGGGACGTGCTCGAAGATCTTTACCAGCTTCTGACCCTCAGTTGTCACCGCGGACTCCGACTCATGCACCAGCCGATAATGCTGTAGTGCTGGCGTTGGGAAAGCAGAATTGGCAGGATTCATGGATGCGATCATCGCCAAATCCCCACTGCTGCGTCTCTCATCTATGAACGCCATCAGCTCTGTCCGGTTCTTGGTGATCTTAGGGGCCTCGGTGAGCACGGGTATGACATTTCCATTATCATCAGTCATAGCCCTGTATGCCAGGCCGATACCATTCTCTCCGGAGGTCTCGCTTCCATCGAAGAAGTATAGCCTCGCAGTTATCGTATTGAAGTAAGGCTCATTCCAGGTCTGCAAAGGCACCCAGCGATCTCCCTGTTGCTGGACAACAAATCCCGAATAGCGGGTGTTGGGGATGCCGCTCCAGGCAGCCATCGCATGGAACTTGCCTACAGCCATTGGCTGGTCGACCATCACATACTTGGAGTTCATGTACAGGCTGCGATTTTCATCCAGGGCAGCAAGCACCTCTTCTGCCCGGCTCTCATTCTCGGCCAGGAAGAAGGGCGAAGAGCCTGGGACGTTAGTAGTGACACTGCCTATCCCCTGCTGGAAGGGATTTGCATTGGGAATCCGATGCCCAACGACCTCTATGAGGTGCCCGTAATCCCACCAGGACATGACGCCGTAAGCCTCCTCTGGATAAGGATACTTCTCGCCATCAGGCCGCTCATACTTCTCATAAAGCTCCATTCCTGGGCTAGGCGTATTGTTCTGAAGCCAAGCCGTGGATGTCAGCCAATCCGATTCAGGGCCTCCGACATTTTGAGAATAAATCTTGCTCATGCTGTAGCTCGGCATTATGATCAGCCCGAATATCAGGATTGCAGCTACAGACAGCTTCAAGATCGAGATCGTAAGCTTCTTCTGGTCCTTGACGCCAGAGAACTCTTTATCAAGGCTTTCGAATCCCGCCTTTTGCATAGCCCAGATTATCAGAAATGCTGTGAGCACAGCCACATTTGCCGAATAATAATATGTGAACCTATTCTGGGCTATGGCCATGATCAGGATCAAGGCTGACCAGCTCAGAATCATGATCTCGGCAGGCTTCTGGAATTTCGCATTTCTGATAACAATTACGATCATGGCGACGAGGGCCAGGGTGAAGGGTGAGAATATGATCGCCAGGGGGGAGATGGACGCGTCCAGGGTTCCCGGTCCAGGGAACGAACGAAGAACGCTGCTAAATGAGAAGACACCCCCCTCTGAGAATAATGGTGCGGCCTCGCCCACAGTGGCTGCACCGCCCGTCCTGGAATGAAATATGAAAAATCCTGCGAAAAGCATCCTGGTGAACTTGGGCAAGATCAGATAGAGCACGGATGTGCCAAGGACCGCCAGACCCAGAAGAGATGCTGGGTAGTAGTAGACTGAATAGCCCTTATCCCTGATCAAGCGGGAGAGCAGAGAGAAGAAGATGGCTGCGACTGCGCCTAAGAGCAGTATGGTCGGCTGGAAGAAGCTATAGTAGTAATTGGAAAAGCCGTTGGCTGAATCCACAAAGGGAAGTACAAGGAGCGTAGCCACCAGGAAAGCAATGCCCGCTATTATGCCCAGATACTCGACGCTTCTTCCTCTGATGTGATCGAATGTGCTCTGCAGCAGTATGAACAGCAGAATTACTCCCTCGAAGAGAAATCCAGACGCCCAGGCATCGATATAAAACCCCAGAGCGACGCCGGTCAGGGCTGAGTAGACCAGAGGCTTCTTAAAGGCCGGCCAATCCTTCTGCACGCCAGCAAAGCTCATGCCCTTGCCATAGTGCAGAGCGAGGATCAGGAACATCATTGTGAGGCTGCTGAAAAGTATCTCTGCAGCATGATGATCTGTCCATCCGAGCGTTGTGCGGATGACCTGGCCTGGCAGGAGAGCTACCAGCAGCGCAGAAAGCAGCCCGCAGCTCTTGCCTAAAAGCTCTCTTCCGATGAAGTAAGCTGGAATGACCATGAGCGCGCCAAAGATTGCGGGCATTAGGGCTCCAACCACGTCCACAAGATGATCGCTGGGGTGGCCGAGGCCCAGGATATAGGATACTATGGTTATCGCCCAGCTGAGCAGTGGGCCGAAGTGAAGTGGAGTTCCATAAGGAAAGTTGGTCATGGGGTCCCAAAAGAGCCGCTCCAGGTTGATGACTGTCCCGTGAGCCAGCATCATATGATACCAGGCGTCGGTCTCGCTGCTGAACATGACCCGATCGCCATAGAATACTCTGTTCCAGGGGATAATAGCCCGCATATAAAATGAAATGATAGCGGTTAATATCACCCCAAGATAATAGTATAGCTCATTGCTCATCCAGTCGGCTGCCTTGCCAGCAGCCCTGACCTTCTTCTCCTGAGAGGCGGGTGGGGCACTCCCGGGCTTGGCCTCTTTGGGCGTCGCCGCGTTTTTTTTGCCGCCGTCCCCCTTATCTGCATTTCTCTTAGACATCACCGTCAAGAGACAGTTCTATCCTCATAAACGTTTTGAATCAGGGTTTTTAAGGAAGAGCTCAGAAGATCTATACCATCTCAAATGCCCCACAGAGTTCAAACCATCAGCTTTCAATATAGTGGGGAGATATAAGGGATTGATCTTTATGGAAAAGATACAGGATGTAAATGGTCTGGGCGGAATGCTCAACGGATTTAGAGATCTGGTCAAGGATGAAGAAAGAATCGCATTCATCGGCTCGCCGGGATTTTGCACCCCATTTGCTCTGTTTCTGGGCTATCCGGTCAGAGAGAAGGAGCAGGTCTTCATTCCAGGTCTGCAGATGGATAAAGCCAGAAGCATGGTTGCCACTGATTACGGCATGGAGTTAGCAGGTAAGGCTGACGCAAAGGCAGATGTTGTCGTGATCTTGGGTGGCATGGCCATGCCGAAGATCGGCGTTAAGCCTCTGGAGATGAAGGAGTTTCTCGGCAAGATGAGATATAAGAAGCTAATAGGCGTATGCTTCATGTCGATGTTTGAGAAGTCCGGGTGGTGCCAGATGCTGCCATTCAGCTATGTCATGAATATCAACCTGGGGGGAGAGATCTCCAAATAGAACCATCCCCTTTAAGCGGCGGAACTTTTTCGGATAGGAGATCATTAGAAAAATATCTGATGGGCCCGACGCGATTTGAACGCGTGACCTCACGGTTATCAGCCGTGCGCTCAACCTGGCTAAGCTACGGGCCCGATCCGCACTTTGCATTGATGATCCCATTTATAACAGTTTCCCTTCCCGGCACTCAGATTCGGCTTTCATGCTATTGCCCGAATCTGGCATGACGAAGACCCTCTTTCTTTATGATGGCCCCCTCGTTCATAAAGTCCAATAAAATTCATTTGCCTTGGCTCTTTCCGCTGCCGCAAAAGTGAGCGCATTTGCAGGATATTCGACAGACTTAAATCAAGGCAGGGATGTTCATAACCGTGATAATTATGGTTTCCCCAAAGAAAGAAGAAGCTGAAGACTTGACTGGCCTCTACGATCTGGCAATTCCCCTGAGCATGCCGGTCTCAGTGATCAGGGAGCTGGTCGAGAAGTTCGATCTTGATCTGATAAGAAGGCCGGGCAAGATGGATATGACAGGCGAGGCTATGGACAGAGAGATCCTGGTTCTAAGGGGCGATCTCGAGACCGTTAAAGCCGCAGAGAAGTACATGTTCGAGGCATTGGACAAAAAGGTGGCCCAGTGGGAGAGCAAAGAGAAAGAAGAGAAATACAAGAAATTCTATGAAGAGCAGGCGGCTGCCAGGATCAAGGAGCTGCGAGACAATCCCGATTCTGTTAAAGAATGGGATATAACTCCCATGCAGTCCTAAGAGAGATCAGTCTATCATCACCCATTTGTTTTTTCCTTCCCAAAGCTTCAGTGAGAAGAGCTGGACGGCTGTGCCATCGAGATCCCTCTTCAAGCGGTCTGCTATCCAGCCGGCTATGGCCTCTGCTGTAGGATTTGGAAGGATCTCATTGAGAAGGCTGTGGTCCAGGTCCTGGAGGGCTCCGGCGATGATCTTCTTAAGCTTATAAAAATCCATGACGAAGCCGTCGCAGCCTACTTCGCCTTCAACGACGATCTCCACCTGGTATGTGTGGCCATGCAAATTGACGCATTTTCCGGGGTAGCCGGGCAGGCTGTGAGCTGCATCAAACTCTGTGATGACCCCAAGCTTCATTCTGCCCGCCCCCTGCGCCGGTCGATCTCATCGAGCTGGTCCAGCATCTTTCTTAGAGCAGTTCTCACGGCATCTGAGAAGCTGACGAACTTGCAGCCGTCGCCCACATGGGATTGGACATCGTCTATGATGTGCTGAGGTATATCAACTGTCACTTTTGGCATTTTCATCCTCGGGAATATCTGCCC
>JBFYLJ010000143.1:0-7562 GCA_041305465.1 Methanothrix sp. | reverse complement strand
GATCTCAATTGGTCCATTTCCAGATGCAGACCAAACGCCACCGAATACTCCCTTCATATTATAATTCCCTCATCAAAAGGTATCACCTCATTATATATATAGTTTTTTGATAATAAAAATTTCTAATTGCAAATACTTTTTCCAGAATGCCTGGAAAAAGAAATAGCTTTGATCTATATCTATCAAACGATCCTGTCTTTCCTTGGCATTGACGCTACGGTAGCCTCTCTTGAGACAGTCTTCATTGCTTGATAGAACAATTGCTTTCTTATACTTGAAGCAGTTCTAAGCACAAGCTTCGCGCATATCAATAACCGAGCTTATATCAAATATAAAACACAGAAAAAATATTAATTATAAAATTATGTCTGCAGTTAATTTTATAAAATATTTATCAGGCATTTGAGCAAGGAACAATTTTCCAGTGCACGATTCTTGAAACACCCATAATACTATTAAATATTTTATCCTGTTATGAAAGGTTTAAATGTAAGAAAGTTACTGAAGTTACTATCTGCCTCGTGATAGGAGTATTCGTGATATGAATCCGACATATAGCCTCAGAGCTGGAACAGGTGCCTGTATTCTGTTGATTTTGCTTGGCCTGATCGGTTTGGGTGAAGTCTCGGAATGCTCCGGCCAGGGTTATGTAGATTCGTCGGTTGTTTCCTTATCCGATTCCCTATCTAAAAATCCATTTCAGTATCTTTCTGACAACCAATCTGAGACCCAGTACTATCCCTCGCTAATAGAGGACCTTCAAGAGTTGAACTCAAGTGAATTTCTACTGGTGAATCAATCTCATCAGATAGGTTCGCAATCAATTAAAGAATGCGTCTTATCTCTGAGTGCATATGAGCGCATATTGAGGGAAAGAGCCGTTCGTCTGGCCGGATTTGAACTCAAAATAAAAAAAATCTGGCCTTTATTGTGCCTGGAAGAGAGAGTCGAAATAACAAAATGCCTGGAGGAGCTGCTCAGGCGCCAGGCTGCTCTCATCCATGATTTCCAATATCAATTGAAGAAGAAATACTGTCTATTTTCCATTCAGGATAGAGAGAAGTTCCTGAGCAGTCTTCAGGATCTATTGGAGAGAGAGGCATCTCTTCTCCTGAGATTTGAAGATATCCTGCACTGGATGCAAAATGCTCATCAAGAGGATAAAATGCAATTCCTGAGCAGCTTTGAGGACCTGATCCGAAGGCAGGCAATTCTACTTGATATTTATGAGGATTTCTTAAAAGTAAATTGCAATATGATAAAGATCTACAAATATGTCGATGAGCATGAATGCTATAGATCCGGCCAGGAGGTAAATTATACCTATGTTATCAAAAATAAATGTGGCTGTTTTACAAATGAATTTGATATTGTAGACAGCCGATTAGGCGTCATTATTGAAGGCATCTCACTGGGACCCTATGAAACAAAGTCCTTTAATAAGACCATTATTTTGGATTACCATCCCGGCACGACGGTATGCAATACTGCGTTTGGTATTGATGCTAATGGTTTCATTATCAGTGCAAGCAATGAGATCTGCATCCGAATGTGTCCGCCGGACAGAAACCAGACATATGGGCTTCCTGAGCCGGTACAATACGGGCAGTTTTGTGAAAATCAGAAGGTAACCGGAACCGGCAAAGTTGAAATGAGTACTTCCATAGTTGATAAAAATATTGCCCTTCAATACCGCAATTCGCTTGCAGGAAATGGAGATATTGAGCTGGAGTCGGAGAATGCCCTTTCCGAGAGTGCCGGCAAGCTGCAGAGATTAATGGGTAATAATACGACTTCCCTTAACCTCTACGAAGACACCAAACTGACCTACTCAGGAGAAACGCCATTGTCAGGCGGAAAGTACCTGGAATCCAGAGAGTTCTTTGGAGGAATTGGAGCCAGCATTCAAGAAACGTTCTCTGTCAATGAGATGGAGAAGGACCAGCAGACTTTCTTTGCCTCTACCGATCCAACCAGCAATGAAATTGATTGGAATAAGAGCATTCAGCTCAGAAATTCTAGCAGTACTCACTTGGTAGCCATTGAAACTAAGAACTCATTCAATGGCACATGGGGAACAGACTCTCTCTGGCATAAGATACTGCAAAAGGACATCAGGGCTCATGAGCTGTTCACTGGAGCATTTGAGGCCCAGAAGACCATAAAGTTTCATGAGAAACCTGTGCCTGAAAAGGAAAACGACGGATGTGAAGGCATAGATTGCTAGTACAGCGAGGCCTAATTAAAGCCACGATTGTGAGAAGATAATGTGCCTTGCCTTTGTGAACGGCTGACCGTTCTTCGCAGCTTAGCGTGATCCTCAGTCGGATCCGGTTTCACGCGAAGGCGCGACGCTGCGAAGTCAAAACATTGAGATCCAAGAAATTATCCTAGTTGAAAAAACGCTTTCAGAATGCGTCCACAACTGCCCACAATGCGGGTTGTCGATGCATAGAGACAGGAACGCAGCAATCAACATACTCAGATTGGGACTGCAATCCGTCGGTATTCAATCCGTAGAAGCCCCTGTCTTCCAGGCAGGGGAGTAGTCACGAATCAGCTTGATCTGAAGAATTCAAACCTCGCTTCAAGTATCGACTGAGATTCTTAGGGTCGAGATATTCGTGACCCTCCGCGCTCCCTATGTAATAAACCAATATCTGGTTCTTCTATATTTGCCATGGCTTAAATCCAGTCAATCTGTCTCTCAGGTTCTAATCTAATCTCTGTGCATATGTGTCTGTGTGGTTTTGTTCAATGGCGAAGAGACACAGGGACAGAGAACCGATTAATCACCAACATGAAATAGCGAGGAATCCATTTATCCTATCCTACCCCGGTCTTATCCATCATCAGATCAACTGGATGGTTCTTACTTTTTTTGCGGGAATTACAATTTAAAATTATAAAAATAGTATCTTCAGCCGCTAATTTCATGTTTAGCGGCTGGTTTATTGCTAATGCTTTGAACATGTGGGACAGTCATTGGCTTGTGTCTCACCTGACACCTCCTGAGTGCTGTTTCCAGAGGCCAAGTCAATCTCCTCTGCAGTGGTCTCACCTATTTTAATTCCAGGATAGACATTTGGATTTCCACCTTCAGGATAATCATTTACTACGATACATACCTGGTCGCTGACAACACATACTGTAAAGTTGCCGTTGGGCGTGACTACATCGCCACATGCCGTGGCGAAATTGCATACATTGCAGGTACAATTATCGCAATCAGCGCATGTTGTCGGCAAGGGTCCTTTTGTGACTTTGACGGATGAGACGGTACTGTTGAGCGTAATGCCTTGGGCGATAAATCCCATCAGTGAGTCGTTTATGGAGACATTTGCCACTTTTACACCCGTTGCTGCAGTATCCGGGCCAGCAGTTACAGTATAGTTATAGGTGTCGTCCACAATAGTCTTTGTCAGTCCAAGGTATATGCTGTCACATCTGATCTTCAGGAGCATCTCAAAGCTGTCGAGAAGTCTTGCCTGTCTCCTGATGAGGTCCTCGAAGCTATCCAGGAAATCTACCCAGGTCTCCTTTAATGCCGGATCGTTCTCGATAGTCTGCTGGTAGTGCAGCCAGTCCTCGAATTTAGTATATAGAATCACTTCATACTTTAGCCTGGCCTCGAATCTGTCAAGAAGCTCCTGTTTCTGGGTGCTGTCCAGGCTGCAGTAGCCCCTCTTGAGAAGATCTTCGTTGCTTGATAATACAGTTGCTTCCCTGCGAATCAGATCCTCAAAACTCTGTGTTAGGCTTATCTTTTCCGGGACGCTGAGATTTGACCAATTTCGGCTGACCAGATCCTCAAAACTGTTGAGGCCCAGTTGCTCTCTCATGGCCAAATCATCGAAGCTGTCCAGAAATTGATAATGATAATTCAACTCGTCATATTGCAGTGTTGAGTTTTTCAGCAGGTTCTCAAAACTTCCAATTAGAATCGTCTGGCTTCTGAGCAGATCTTCATAGCTCTTCATAGAATCATACGTCGCGGCATGACACGATCCGGTCAGAGCACAAGCTGCGACCAGGATGCAAATAAATGAGGCGACAGTCCAATACCCCTTTAGCCATCTCATAAAACTTACTCCATATATTTATTAATTCATTAGTCATATCCTTTTTACCTATATATATTTTTCTAATGAAAAGCCTTCGCGCATAAGAATAATTATACTGTTTAATGAACATTATAATGCCAAAATTAAATTAATAAATAATGCATTAATACTACTGATATTTATATAATATATTTTACAATCGTATGAGCAAGAGTGCTCCGAGCGATAGCTTCCCGTACTGTTCAAGAACATCATTCATAATTAAACGTATCAATCGCCATATTTTAGGCAATGCGCGAAGAGACTTTCCAGACCCTTGCATTAGTGGATTTGATTTGAAGATACTATTTAATATTTTATCTTATGATGAAAAGTTTAAATCTAAGAAGGTTATTGATATTATTATCTGCCTCGTGATAGGAGTAATAATGATATGAATCAGAAACACAGCACTCAAGTCGGCATTTTCATCTGCCTTCTGTTGACCTTAACCAGCTCGATCTGTTTGGGTGACATGCCGGAATACTCAGGCCCAGATCAAATTGATTCAACGACTGTGTCTTTGATAGATACCATATCCGAGACCCCATCGGCGGATGAAATGCCGGAAGCTCTGACCTATCCTGAGCTGATGGGAGAGATTGATGAGTTATACTCCAGCGAAATTCTTCTGGTGAACCAATCTCACCAGATTGATATGAACAATACGGTCCATTTTGCTGATCAGCAATCGATCGATGAATGCATCTGCTCCCTGAGCGCATATGAGAGCCTATTGCGAGATAGAGCAGTCAGACTTGCAGAATTTGAAACCAAATTAGGAAAGTCCTGGCAGAAACTGGATATAGCAGAGCGAGTTGAAATGACTGAAGATCTGGAAGAGATGCTGAGGCACCAGGCAATCTTTATCTATGATTTCCAATCTCAATTAAAGAAGAAATTTTGCAGCTTTCATGTTAGATACAGAAATAAGTTCCTGGATAGCCAGAGGGATCTGCTGGATAGACAGGCAAAACTCCTGCTGGGATTTGAAGGTTTTCTGCATAATCTCCAGGACATTCAGAATGAAGAGAAGCTGGAATTTCTGGCCAGTTTTGAAGATCTAATACGAAGGCAAGCAGTTACTCTGGATATTTATGAATCATTCTTAAAAGTAAAATGCAATATATTAAAAATATATAAATATTACAGTGAATGCGGACATTCCCGGCCATGCCAGAATGTAACATTCACCTATGTAATAAAAAACACCTGCAATTGCACGGTAGAAGGCATTTGGATTGTAGACAATCAGATCGGCATCATTGTTGAAGACGTCTCGCTGAGGCCGTATGAAAAGAAGCTCTTTGCCAAATCCGCGCCACTGCATTACCCGCCCGGCACCACGGTATGCAACAAAGCTCAGGCATGGGGCAATTATTCCAATAACTTCATTGTTATGAGTGAGAGCAATGAGGTCTGCATCCAGATGGCGCCGCCCATCAGGAACAATGATTCTCTGAAACTGGGCAATCAAAAGGCTCTGGCCATAGCTTCCGATCCCGCAACGGCAGAAAATAATATCGTGATTGAGAAGAACCAGGGCGGGACATGCTGCCCGGACAGGGATTTTGCCGACCGGACAACAATCGGTGTGGGAGATCAACTGGCTGCAGCCTATCGAAACTCCAGAGGAGCCAATAATATTAATATCGTCTCAAACCAGCAATAAATAAACACTTTTTTCTTTTTCTCATTTAATTCAAACCTACAAAAATATCTATATATTTCATTATTGATGATTAATATTGGAGAAAGAGCAACCTTTAAATTCTATTATTGGCAATATACCAATCTCATAGATGATATCTAGGGAGAATACCAGAATAATATGAGCAATAGCGTAGACCTTGACGAAATGGATCGAGCCATTCTTGGAAGTCTCCGGGAAAATGCGCGTACGAGCCTTCAGGAGATATCAAGAAGATCCGGCATCTCCGATGCCACCATACAGTTTCGGCTAAAACGCTTGAAGGCAAATAGGGTCATAGAGCGGTTCACCATCATAGCCAATCCGGCAGCTACAGGCTATTCTGTGACTGCGATTATGCTTGTGCAGACGGATAACGAAAGACACGATCAGGTCGTTAAGGCTCTAACTAAGGTTCCCGAGATAACTGAAGTATATGGAATACTGGGAGAGTACGATCTCTTCCTCAAGGTCTGGTCCAAGAGCCTCGATGAGCTGAATACCCTCATAAACGATCGCATACGTTCAATTGAAGGCATTGAAGACTTCCATGAGATTGTGGTGGCAGAGCGGGCAAAGGATGAGACATCTCCGGTTTAGAGGTGAAATGGCTACATTCAGGAGCATTACTGAGAAAGCAAAAGGTTTGGGCCCATTGAAGATAAGCGAATTAGGCCAGATCACAAAAAGAGAACAGCAGAAACGAAATCTGTCCTTAAAAGATACAGTCTCCAACACGGACATCCTGGAACTTGCAGCCCACCCTCTGCCGATGGAAAACGAAAAACCCCTCGAGAGGCCCAAGATCACTATAATTGATTATGATGAGAAGCATTATCATGAGGCAGAGGTCAAAGAGGTGGAGGAGTGTTTCAAGTTCAAAGATATGCCCTCTGTAACCTGGATTAATATTGACGGCCTCCATCAGATGGATGTATTGGAAAAACTTGGTTCATGCTATGGAATTCACCCTCTGGTCCTGGAAGATATTCTCACCGATCAGCGCCCTAAGATTGAAGATTATGATGATTACATATTCATCGTGCTGAAGATGCTCTATTACGATGAAGAAGGTGATACAAAAACAGAGGATGAAGACGATGAAGACGATATGGGTGATACGAACTTGGATATGGATCAGGTGAGCATGATCCTGGGGCCAAATTTTATTATATCTTTTAAAGAAAAGGAGGTTGATGTATTCAACCCCCTGAGAGACCGGCTGCGGACAGCCAAGGGCAAGATAAGAAAGCAGGGTGCTGACTATCTGGCCTATTCTATGATTGACGCCATTGTGGACCACTATTTCGTAATCATGGAGAAGCTAGGGGACCGGTTCGAGGATCTGGAGGACGCGGTGGTCTCCGACCCAGAACCCGGCATTCTGCCCACCATCTACAACCTGAAGCGAGATATGCTGTTTTTAAGAAAGTCGGTCTGGCCTTTGCGAGAAGCCATCAGCAAAATGCAGAGGAGTGATTCGCACCTCGTCTCGGAAGCAATCAAAATCTACCTGAGGGATGTTTACGACCACACCATCCAGGTGATCGAGAACATTGAGACTTTCCGCGATATGTCTGCCTCGCTGCTGGAAACCTATCTATCCAGCCTGAGCAACAAGCTCAATGAGGTGATCAAGCTGCTCACCATCATCTCCACCATATTCATTCCCCTCACATTTCTGGCGGGGCTATATGGAATGAACTTCAGGTTCATGCCGGAGCTGGAGTCTCCATTTGGCTACCCTGCGGTTTTAATATTGATGCTGC
>JBFYLJ010000142.1:0-2986 GCA_041305465.1 Methanothrix sp. | reverse complement strand
AAGCTCCTCTACACTCATCTTGGCGAGGTCGGCAACCTTCCGGCCCCGATACAAGAATTCTTCCTTTCTCTTTGGAAGCTTGGATCCTGCTTTTTTAGCCAAAACCTATCACCTAGCGCTTACCGGTCTTCCTTGCGGCAATTGAACCTACCTTTCTGCCAGGGGGCGTATTTCTGCTGACTGTCTTTGGCCGTCCCGGATGCTGGCGTCCGCCACCTCCGAAGGGGTGGTCTACGGCGTTCATTGCAACGCCTCTTACGATAGGCCATCTCTTGGCCTTGGACTGGAACTTAAAGAAGCTCTTGCCTGCTTTGACCAGAGGTTTGTCCAGACGACCTCCTCCGGCTACGACCCCAATGGTTGCCATGCATTTCGGGGAGAGCCACTTCATCTCGCCGCTGGGCAGCTGAACGACGGTTTGACCTGCATCATGAGCCACGAGAATGGCGCAAACTCCTGACGCGCGGGCAAACTGGCCGCCGTGACCCGGTTGAGATTCGACGTTGCAGATCGGTATGCCCTCGGGGATCTCCGCAAGATGCAGAGTGTTTCCCGGCTCGATTGGGGCCGATATGCCGCATGAGACTTCTTGGCCAACATACATACCCTCGGGAACCAAGATGTATCTCATCTCACCATTGTTCAAAGCTATGAGCGCAACCGGAGCTGTTCTCGCGGGGTCGCGGACTATTTCCTGGACCACGCCTCTTATTGTCTCATCGCTATCGACTTTAATGTGCTTGATGTCCGCTCTGTATCTGTGAGAGGGTGCCCTGTACGTTGGACCACCTGCACCTCGATTCTGAGATATGATTCTATGTCCCATATTTACCCACCTACAGCAGTCCTAGCCTTGTGGCAAGCTCGTTCGCACTACCCTCTTTCGCCAGCTTAACAATGGCCTTCTTTTCTCCCTGGGAGGTTATCATGGTCCTGACTGCCAGGATATCGATATCGTAAAGATCTTCCAGGGCTTTTTTGATCTCCGGCTTGGTGGATCTCATATTCACCAGAAACTCAATGGTATCATTGGCGTCAATCATGCCGGTGACCTTTTCTGTGACGTAAGGACTCTTGATAATCATTGTACTGCCTCCGCTCCGCCCTTTTTGGCTAGCTTCTCCAGAGAAGACTCAGTCCAGACGGTCAGCCTTCCGGCTTTGGTTCCAGGCGCAAGCAGCTCGGCGTTTAGCTTCTCTACGGTTACGAAGTCCACGCCGGGGAGATTTCGGGCAGCTTTTCCCAGTCCCAAATCGGTTCCGGCAACGATGAGCAGGCTCTTTCTGCCTCTATATTTCCTTCCCCGAAGTTTGCCCTTGCCTGCGCGAATGTGTCTTCCATCCTTTGCTCTCTGGACGTCATCCCAGAGGCCTGCAGCCACCAGGAACTTGATGACGTCGGTGGTCTTGCTCAAGGATTCAAGCTCGTTCATAGCTACAACGGGCAGCTCTCTTGTGAACCTGTGACCTCTAGCTTCGACGAGTCCCGACGATGCAGTAGCTGCGATCGCAGAGCGGATGGCTTTTCTCCTCTCCTTTTTGTTGACCTTTTCGCTATAATCAGCATTCGGTTGGGGTGCGTGAGACCTGCGACCGCCTACGGCCATTGGTACGCCTGCAGCTTTTCTGCCGTTCTTCAGTCTGAGAACTCTGGAGACGCCATGTCCCGGACCCCATGATTGGGCAGAGGTATTCATGCCTGCATAGAAGTGAGGTCCATAGGCCTGGAGCCTGTTGGCCTGTGCTGCCAAGACTGCTCTCTTGATGATATCCGGCCGATATTCCTCCTCAAAGACGGGAGGAAGCTCAATCTGGCCGTTTGCATTTCCTGATAGATCAATGATATTTGCCAACATCATCTAGACCCCCTGTTTGGACTCTTGGCTCACATAGAGAAACTCAGGAGCCTTCACGAAGTTCTTTCCGGGTCTAATGGCGTGTCTTATTCTGACCATCCTCTTGATAGGACCGGGAACGCTTCCCTTGATCAGGATATATTGGTTTCTGACCAAGCCATATCCGGGAAATCCGCCGTTTGGATTTATTTGTGCGCCGTCATTTCCGATGAACATGAGTCTTTTATTGAACTCTGTCCTCTGGTGGTAGCCCATCTGGCCCAGCTGCGGTACACGCCAGCTGATATGAGATGGATGCCAGGGACCCAAGTTTCCAACGTGCCGCAGTTTGCCGGTACGGGCATGCTTTCTCTTGGCCATGGCAATTCCCCAGCGTCGTACTGGACCCTGGGTGCCCTTGCCTTTGGTGACGGCAGATGCATCCAGAAGATCACCCAGCTCAAATACGCTGGAGATTGGGACCTGCTGGCCCAGCAATTTCTGGGCAAAAGCGAGACGGTCCAGCATCGAGCCACCGCTCACCGGCATCTCCATGAGCTCAGGAGTCTTCTTGGGAATTCCAGTTATGAGCGCGGGATTGGTGTGCACCAGTACTCTAACATCAACGATATCATCGCCCAGAGCCCGCAGGTCGTCTGCGGATTTTCCATGGGTCTTCTTGGGAACTGTCAGGGCGCGAGCCAGCTCTGGACTCAGGTTCTCGGACCATGCCTCGCCCGCAGGCCTCAGGCCGCCGTTGTAGTTCTCGTAGGCGCGCACAGCCACCACATTCATGGGGGGCACCTCCAGAACTGTTACAGGCATGGATATCTCCACGCCCTCGGTGAGGCTCCTTGGTCTGTCGTCGATCATCATGATGTGGGTCATGCCGGCCTTATAACCGGCAAAGCCTGCCATCCTGGCCTTGTCCTCCTCGGGCCAGCTTCTAATTCTTGGGACTTCGCTCTTGGCCCTCTTTCTCGGGCTGTAGGCCAGCGAACCACGTCTTGGTCGGTGTATTGTTGCCATTTAGTCCTCCAAACGCATAAGGTTGAGCAGGGCTAAAGTGGCAAAGACAGCCTCTTCCACGCGAACCGTCTCAGTTCCTTGATGCGGAATGGTGTTGATCATTTCATATCTGTCCATTGAATC
>JBFYLJ010000141.1:0-14467 GCA_041305465.1 Methanothrix sp. | reverse complement strand
TTTACTATCCCGCCTGCACTTATTTCATCTACGGCAGACTGGATCTTATTGTAGTCGCAGGCAAATGAACCAACAAGTGTCGTAGGAGTCGCGCCAATTCCGACCGTGTTGACCCACAATGTATTATCACCACCAATTGCTGCCACATGCAGTTTTCCTTCCTTATCCCGGATAGCATTTGGACTGTATTTTATGATCCCACCCAAACTATACCATGAACCACCAGCATTATCCCATAGCGTTCCATCGGGCCCCCGCACGAAGTTATGCAGCACCCCATCAGTATCTACAACGGGTGACGGATTGCCCGCTATGATTCCACCCAGAACCGTCCAGGTTGAAGTTCCCAAATTTGTATCGAGGGTATTATACCACAAATCTCCGTTAGTGCCTCGAACAGAGGTATAGATTAAATCTGGATTAAATGGATCCAAAGCCGGCATGGCATCAGATGCTATGGAACCACCCAGGCAGCTCCATCCTCCACCATCATTATCATCATAAAGGTGATCGTCTTTCTTGATCAAATTGAGATCCCATAGGGCGCTGTCGCCTCCTCTAGCAAATGTGTGCCAATTTCCCTGACTGTCAAAGACTATTTTCGGATTGGAGATGATATATCCACCACAAGGATACCAGTCACCAGACATATCTAACGTATCGAGCTCTCTGGCCCAAAGCGCGTTATCAGAACCACGAACAACGATATACATATATCCACCAGATCCCAATTCAAACGCTGCACTGGGACTTGAAGCTATTAACCCCCCAAGGTGCCACCAGGATCCATCATAAACTCTATCCCATAGGGCTGCGTCAGCTCCTTTGACAAGAACATGGATCTTGCCCTGTTCATCCTGCAAAGCAAATGGGTCCGAGTCAATTATGCCACCCAATCCCTGCCAGTCTCCATCTACGTTATCCCACAATGCATTATCAGTACCTTTTGCGAAGATATGTTTCTGGCCATCAGCAATAAGCTGATACGGAGTGGATGCTAAAGCACCACCAAATCCATTCCATACCCATGAGCCAGGAGTGGGGATGAAACCGGCTGTTGAATCCTGAATATCACCTACGAGGCTGGTATCTATAACGGCCGGGCTTCCAGCCGATGCTGACATACTGCCAGATATGCTCTCTCCCTCAACATCATAACTCTTGGACGAAGAATCATCCGAGGTGCTTGAAGCATATGCCCTTACATCTCCGTTTGCATCTAACTCCTGGTTTATGGTCACATGGCCGTTAGCACTGCCACTCAGGCTCGATGCCAGGTGACCGGCTGAGGAAAGATAGGAATAAGCATCCCCTTCAGCAGAAGTGGACTTAGCCGCAGAATATGCCTTTGACTCAAGGCTAACTGCCTCGAAAGACCCCGAAGCGCTTACACCATCGGATGCAGTCATATCTAGGACGCCGCTCATGCCACCTACGCCGTTCAAGCCACCGGTTAGCTTAACGGAATTATCAGAGGATTGGGCCACACCATCCATATATCCCAGAACGCCAGCAATATTCAGAGCTTGAAGAGCATTAATCATGCCGGATCCGGAAGTTATCATCTGGGATGACGCCATGTATCCATCCAGTACTCCGGCATTCTGAGTTATGGAAGCAAGACCGCTCGCGCCTGAGACAGCACTATCCGATTGGCCGGTGGCTTGGAGACTCTGTCCCACTTTGACGATATTCGAGGAAGCATAGCTGGATGCAGTTGAGCTCAGATCACCTATTGAGCTAATGCTGCTTGAAACGCTAGACTCTTCGTTGGCCGCCATCTGTTCAATTTTGTTGCGGCCACTGCCTTCTATTGATAGGCTTGATGCGATCCAACCGTCACCAAGAGTCATTCTTTGAGCCAGATCGGTAGAGGTCTCTACGTCGTAGTTCACGCGGACCGATGACGCTCCAGATGAACTGCTGATGGATACGGCAGCAGAGACACTTGTTAAAAAAAAAATCAGTAGGACGAATTTATAAATGGCACATTTCTTCCTATTCATATTTGTTTTCCCTCAGTTAAAGTCATTAATGTTGTTATAAATAGTTTATGTCAAGAGTTTATAAGACTATAAAAATAATCTATTATATATTTTGTTTGTACATATATGACAGATGTTAATTCGGGCTGCGGGGCAAAGGAGATTGTAAATAGGTTCACCACGCATTCCGCACTTTGTGGGTGCAAATTCACGAATTATTTGGCGTTAGAACTGCAGAAAATAAAATCCTATTGTTAAACTAGACTATAATATTCTATTATTTAGCAAGTGAGTTAATGAAATAAATTTCAAAATTATTCGAATTTTCGACTCATAAAAGAATCTCTAAAAAAAAATATGCATCAGCAGTATCGACATAATAAAATTGTCTAAATAGGGGTTATATTGGATTATTACTATTAATAAATGTGATTGAAAGTTATTTCGTTAGTGCGAAATGTGGAATTCACCTTGATGGGCCATATTTAGATTAGATCCTTCTAACTGGAATTCCAGCATCATTAAGTCGTTCTAGGCCGTTCTTGAAGACATACAAGAGCCTAATCCCTGGCCTTTCCCCATGAAAAACGTCTCCTGCATGAACAACTGCATCGGGCTTGAGGTAGATCAAGAACTAGCTTTGCCATCCTCTCTGACCGCCAGTATGGACCCGGTCTCCAAGATCCACAACTCATGGTTCATTGGTGGAGAATGGAAACCCACTTATATTCAAGCTTTAATGAAGTTAAATCCACACAAGATACATTTGATTATCTTGGCCAGGTATTCGCAAGCCAAGACCAGGAGCATCGCATGCACATCGAGCCGCTTTTAGGCCCGGATTCTGACTGGGAGAATCCTGCGGCAATGATGGACCCGGCAAAGTCGATAGGTTTGGCATACGTGGTCTCCCAAGAGCGCAGCCAGGGAAAGGCATTGACCTTCGCTCACAACAGCCATCTGAAACGCGGACGAGCAGAGTGGCAGCTGGGAAACGACCTGCTCACATGGTGGCCGGCAGGAGCGCACCTCTTTGAGACCTTCGGCCAGAGCTATGCGGTCATTGGAACGGGGGTGGGCATTTATGATGCCAACGGCATCTGCAGGCCAGAAGCAGGAACTCTTGAGGCGCGCTTGACAGCCCTGCCGGGCCAGCGCGGTTCATTCCCACTTACAAAAGCCAGGGGCTTGCAGCCTCTGAAGTAGCAGCTCTTCCGGTTCGCTGCGCAAGCACATATGCTAACGACAAACGATCAAAAAGGAAAATGCAGTTATCCCAAAGCGTATCCCAGCAGCCTGGCCAGCCGGATGGCGTCCCAGTCGAGGTGGTGCAGCATGCGGACCATGAGACGGCTGGGCCGATCGATATCTCCATGCTCTTCTATGGCTCCTATGAGCCGTGGTTTTCTGGCCAGATAGCTAACCAGCTCATCCAACTCAGCATCGCTCATCTTTCCAAGCACGCGGTTCGCCCTCATGCCGATCTCCAGCTCGCGGCCCAAGGCCGCCCTCCAGAGCCGGTCATACTCCATGAGCCGCATAGCGGAGCCATCGCCCTCCATTGCAGCAGCCGCCGCCACGCCGCCCGCTATCTTGGCAGCCACCAGTCCAGGATAGATTCCGCCTCCCGAGGTGGGCTTGACCTGGCCTGCAGCATCGCCTACAGCCAGCAAGCCCGGGGCGACGGTGGCCGCAGGCGGTCCGAGGGGCAGGCCGCCCACATTCAGAGCTACGGGGGAGCCTTGCAGCTTCTTCCTGATAACATTCGTTTTCAAAAAAGTGCGCAATCGCTCGCACCCCTGATCACGAGCGCACAGACCGATGCGAGCCGAGCCCTCGTTTAGGGGAATCACCCAGGCGAAAAGCCCAGGCGCTGCTCCCAGATGTACCTCTACCTTTTCGGGATCTTCCACTGCAAATGGCACCTGCACCTGGGCTCCGGAGAGGATCACCTGCGCAGGCGAGATGCCGGCCCGGCGGGCGAGAAGGGCGGAGACGCCCTCAGCCGATATCACAATCTTTGCTTTTATCTCCTCGCCCCCAGAGAGAGAGAGTATATTGCTATCTCTTTCCCGCCTTATCCGTCGCACGGTTGAGCAGATCCGAAGATTAGCACCCTTTGTCACGGCCTGGGCAAGCATTGCCTGGTCAAAGAGCCTCCTATCCACCGCCCATGCCCGTGGGACTCTGGCTTTGAAGTCCAGGCGGGCTCCGCCTGGTGAAAAGACCGTCGCGCCTCTCACGGCATGCAGTACTAGGGGCCCAGGCGGCAGTTCCGACTCAGCCATAGCCTCCTGGCCCAGCAGTCCGGCACACTGCACAGGCCACCCCGCCCCAGCGTGCTCTTCCAGCAAAATTGTACAGGCCCCAGCTTTGGCAGCATACTTGGCGGCCATAGAACCGGCAGGTCCAGAGCCAATGACGGCCACATCATATTTGTCCATGCTCGCAAATAAGGATGCAAGCCAATGGTGTTAACTTTTTCTGTATCATCCTGCAAGATGTGTAGTCCCGAAACCTTTGACTTCATCGGCTGGAAAAGATCATCGAGTAAGATCAAGCATATTAAAATGGTCTAGAATGAATATAATTCGCGGACCGGAGTATATAAAGTCCAAACATTCGGGACTACACATGAATACAGGACGATCGAAAATGATTTCATCATGAACAACATACATTTCTTGAGGTGAAAGTATTTCGACAGTAGGTATTGATGGAGATTTCCTTTACGGATTCAACATAGCTGGGGCAAATGAATATCTATTGGCTCTTAAGATTCTCATTGTCCTATTCATAGGCCTGATTGTGGTATGGAAGCTGCATCTCCTGAGCAGATACGGATACTGATAACTGATGATCTCCGGCCATGACCCTGGGGCCATGTCCCACCCAATAAGAGCCCCCCTCCGAAGATTCGGATCCTTGCCAGTCGTCCTGCCCAAAAAAATAAAGCAGCTCTGCCGATATGGCAGCAAATCCGCCGAAGCGAATAACTATCGCCCGCCTTATTTCCAGCATCCTCTTCTCGTCCATAAGAATATCCCCTAAGGATTTCATTCATATCTAACTCAGGATATTCATGCAGGAGAACATGCTAATCAGCGCGCCGTCTGAAGGTCAAGGATGTCTGATAGCCCTGGCCCAAGACTTCATCGCCGGAATATAGCCGGTTTATACAGCCACGAGGCCCGATCCAGTGGAGGCGATAGCAAGTGAGTGACGACATAATTGTGCTCAAAGATCTAAGCAAGATCTATGGAAACGGCGTAGAGGTAAGGGCCTTGGACGGCGTCAGCGTCAAAATCGAGGCGGGCGAGTTCGTGGCCATTGTGGGCCCCAGCGGCAGCGGAAAGAGCACACTGCTCAACATGATCGGCCTCCTGGACACACCCAGCCGCGGCCAGATCTTTCTCAAAGGGATAGATGTCAGCCGAGCCAGCCCGGAAGAGCGAGCCAGGCTGCGCAGCCAAGAGCTCGGTTTCGTCTTTCAGTACCATCACCTTATCCCGGAGTTCTCCGCTTTAGAGAATGTCATGATGCCCATGCTCATCGCCAAGAAGAGCAAAGCTGCCGCTAAAGAAAGAGCCCTGGAACTCCTCTCTGCTGTGGGCCTAGCCGATCGGCAGGACAGACGGCCCAATCAGCTTTCCGGAGGCCAGAACCAGCGCGTCGCCGTGGCCCGGGCCCTCGCCAACGGGCCGTCAATAGTGATCGGCGATGAGCTAACCGGCAACCTGGACACAAAGAGCTCCGACCTCATCTATAACCTGCTGCGAGAGCTGAACAGAAAGATAAATCAGACTTTCATCCTGGTGACGCATGACATGACGCTCGCCGAGAAGACAGATCGCATCCTGCGCATTGTGGACGGCAAAATCGTCTGCGAGATGAGACGCATGGATGGTGGCTTTGTCACCAACGAGAGTTGTGACCCGGTAGAGGATAAAGGCAAGATAATGAGAGCATAGAATTGATAAACTACCAGGCCATGCCATAAAGCTGAGGAATTATATGAGTAAGAGATCTATTCAATTTACATGCGTTCTGTTCACATTGGCTGCTATCCTCGCGGTCTCCGCTCAGGAGAACACGACGGCCATGAATAATGCCAGCATGAACAACATAACGCTGCTCAATAACACCACGCAAAATGCCACCACAAGCGAACCTATAATCGCGGCAGCAAATGAAAGCGTGATTGAAGCCCCAATATTGCCGACAGAGACGTCTCTAAATGAGACTGCCCCTATTCAGGCAGCTTCAAATGAGACAGTTTCGACAGTTTCTGCAGAAAATGAGGCACCTGTGGCACCTGAGATCATTCCTGATCAGAATGAGACTACAGTCGCCCCAATCGAAGTAGTTGCCGCTCAAAACGAGACAGCTCCTGCAGAAGAGACCATTCCATCAGAGAATGCCACCACTGCCGCAATAGAGACGATTCCCGCCGTCCCGGTTTTGCAGTCAGGTGGAATGCAGATTGGATCATCCCAACGAAATACCATAGCCATTGGCGGCATCGGAAGAACCCCAAATCAATTCTCAATCGACGGCAAAGCACTGGCCCAGGGAGCTTACGAGATCGGCCTGCCTGCCAAGACAATAATGGACCTGAGCGCTCTGCCGTTTTTCGTCAATAAAATCTAAAACCTCTGCATAGGCGTTGAAGGCGGATTCCCGGGTGTTCCCGGGATTTTTTTGTTTTATTGGATTTTAGTGCACCTGGCTTCGATGATGGTTAATTTGATATCCTCCCAAGCAATTCTTCCCGCCTGAGGACGACCATGAATAAGCAGTTCGTATATCTTGCAAGCATTCTGGTTCTGGCAATGACGGCATCATTTGCCGTGACTGCTCAGCAGACCAATGCTACCGCGAACAATACCACATTGAATGGCACTATTATGAACAATACCACAATTGCAAATGTCCCTGATGATGCGACATTGGATATTGAGGCAGAAAATCACGACGCCCAGAATCTAAGCACTGTGAATGGGAAACCGAATTTAGTCGCTGATATCAGCGAGATGGCTGGAGTCGCACCACTGGTTGCTGCAGGCGCTTCATCCGCTCAATCCGCCAGCGAACTCGCGAATTCATTTAAGATCGGAACTGGAGTTGGAGGCCTGGATCCATTTAACCCCGAGCATCTGAAGGTAGAAAGCATGAAGCTGGGCATTCCCATCAAGCCGATGAGAGATACGGGAAAGATGTTCTTCGTCTGTGATATAGTGTAATATTAATTTTTATAAAATTGAAACGATTAGGGGGGCAAAATGCCCCACCTTATCGATAGTGAGCACATCTACTAAACCGGAAAATCCACCTCGCTCACAGGAACCACAACCGCATTGCCGTCCGGCACCTCTTCCAGTGTGACCTGCCCCCAGGTATAGCGTACTCCTTCCAAAGTTTTCTGAGTCTCAGCGGTAAGAGGCTCCTGCATGCGGCTGCTTGTATTACTGATCGCAAATTTTCCCGTGCTGTTGCTCCAGCTGCGACCCTGGCTTGAAGTAGAGTTCATAGCTACCTGCATCAATGGTTAGCATCAACAAGAGCTGGGGGCCTTTTGCCCGAGGTCCGCCAGCCGGGACAGGAAAAAGCCCATCCCCATTCTACGGAAACGGGCCTCACCCCCCAAATCCTCTGCTCTCCTGGCACTTCTGCGCTCCAGAACTAAAAGAACCAGGCAACCGAAAATACAAAGAAGCCCTGCCAGCATGAAGGTAACGGAAAAGCCCATCTGGCTGGCCACTGCAGCGCCGGCTGCGCCTGTAGCTGCGGTCCCCATGCCTGTCGATGTGTGATAAATGGACCACTGGAAGCTCTCTCTGCCTCTATCCAGATTTACGGACCACAGGCCAAGCCAGGTAGGGTAAGCCAGGCCGCTGCCCAGTCCATAGATCACCTCTGCCAGATATACATGATAGATGCTATTTGCCGAGAGATAGATTATTGGAACGCTGGCCATGAGCAGCGTCCCCAATACCAGCCACCTCTCTTTTCCGGCATGGCTGTCCACATAATGCCCGAAGGGCAGTTGCACCACCGACTTGGTGAGCATGAAGAGAGCGCTCGCCATGCCTGCAGTGATCATCGTCCCCCCTATCACGCTTCCATCGTTAATATAAATGGCAAGTATTGGCTGGATCAGCCCAAATCCCGTCAGGACGAATATGTCCGATAGCAGGAGCAATTTCATCGTGCGATTCATCATAGCGAGTCACCTCCGATTTAAATCATATATAACTGAGAATTCATATTGCGCAAGCATCCCTTTTATACGATAAGATCAATATGAGAAGGTGATAATATCCACAAGATCCAAAAGGGAGTGTCTAAAGCTTTAAAAAGGTCCGTTACAAACCGGATTTAAATGCGATGCAGTAGACAGTAATATTTAACTTCATCATCAACTTAGTGGGTTGAAGATCTATATAAAACTATCTCAGTCCCTCTGCTGGCCTCCCGGCTGCACGTGGCTCATCCTTCAAGCTTAGATAATTCGATCTGACGGGCGAGATGCAAGCTTTGTAGACACATCGTTCCCGGTCCCTCCAGCCGGGCCAAGAAGACACCCTCTCCGCCCAGCTGAGCGTTCTTGAAACCCCCCACGAACTTGATATCGTAATCCACACCCGGTTCCAGCGCGCACAGGCAGCCTGTGTCTGACATCAAGATCCATAAAATATCTTGCGCAAGCCAGACGGATAAAGCATAAATATGAATCTCAGCAATAAAGAACGATTGTGTACAGACAGATAGATCAAGCCCTTGAAAAGATCGAGACTCTCAGCAAGGCAAAACAAGAGAAGATAAGAGCCATCTTAAAGAGATATGCGAGGGACGAGATCGGGCTTGATGAAGCTTACTACGAACTCTTGGATGATGAGCTGATCCCCATGCCCCAAAGGTGCGGCATCTCCGCCAAGATTCCTATCACAAAAGAAGACGAGAAAAGGCTAAAAGAGAAGATTCAAAAGCATCAATAAAGAGATATAGTCAGCAAGCCGAAATAGTTTCTATGAGCATTGCTGACCGCATCAGTTCCACCGAGCTGAGAGATCTGCTTTTATCGCTGGCAGCACTGGTTGTTGCCTTTTCTGTGCTTATGAACGGGCCGAGAATTCCCAATTTGCAGACGATCCTCATCATCACAGTAGGCGTGGGCACTGGCTTTTTGTTGCACGAGATGGCACATAAGTTCGTAGCAATGCACTTTGGCTACTTTGCAGAGTACAGAGCCAACCAGATGGGACTGCTGTTCGCGGTAGCTGCATCCTTCGTCGGATTCATCTTTGCCGCGCCGGGAGCTGTTATGATAAGCAAGCCCACTGCAACAGCGGAATTTTACATGCAGGATTCCTTTGGCCAGGAGGATCTGAGGAGAGAGATAAAAAAGGAGACGCTCTGGATATCCCTGGCAGGGCCCATGACCAACATCATCTTAACTGCATTCTTCTTCCTCGCGCTATTGTCGGCGCCATCGAGCGGCACAATAGCATTGGCCGCCAACTTCGCGTTATTCATCAACCTCACATTAGCGGCTTTCAACTTGCTTCCCTTCGGGCCCCTGGACGGTAAGAAGATCTTTGACAGCAACCGCAAGGTGTGGTTGTTGGTGGGCTTGCCAACAATTCTGCTGGCGCTGCCAGTCTATTTTGGAATGATATGAAGTATGAAGCGACTAATTGCTCATGTATCGGGAGATATAAAGGGAGTGGGATACAGCGGTATAGTTGTATCTCTGGCCAGAACCCTTGACCTCAAAGGATATATTGAGATTCTTCCCGACGGCAGGGCATTCATTATTGCCGAGGGACACAAGGAAGATTTAGCGAGAATCATCAAGGCGATTCGCATCGACCAGGTCAAAGAGATTCTGACCGACTGCAGAGAGCCAACCGGTGAATTTAAAAATTTTTATAAGATCGATCCTTTGCAAGAGGAGAGGATACATCCGGACAAGAATGCTTCTGAGACGGCGATATTTAATCTTCTGCAATCTCCCAAAAAAATGGATAGGTTAGAACAGGAAATATGTGCTCCAAATCATGAGCTGAAAAAGGCGGGACCTGACCTGGAGAGGCAGGAGGAATCTGAGAAGCTATGCGAAGAGGAGACACTGGTTCCTGAAAGCTGCAAACCGCTATCGGATGTAGAAAGAAAGCTATCCTTAAATAAATAGAGATGCAAGTGCAAGACAATGCTCCAACTCACGGCAATAGTATCGGGAAGGGTTCAGCATGTGGGCTACCGGTCCAGAGTGGTAACCATGGCCAGGACCCTGGATCTTAAGGGATATGTGAAGAACCTGGCTGACGAACGTGTGTTAGTGGTCGCGCAAGGCGAGAGAGGGGATCTGGAGAGGTTCTGCCGGGCCATTAGGATGGATGATCCACTCATCAAGGTGGAGGACATGCAGGTGCAACTCTCTGAGGCAAAAGGAGCCTGGGATGAATTCTACAAGATCTCGGGGGATAAAGAGACGGACACCCGGCTGGATACAGCCACAGTATTCCTCAAAGAGCTGATTGTCGTAGTAAAGGGCGGCTTTGCGGAGACCAACTCGCGCCTGGGCAGCATGGACAGCAAGCTCGACAAAATGGATGGAAAGCTGGATCGAATTGCCAGGGCGCAGGAAAATATAGCAGATAAAATTGACAATGCCAGAAAAGAAATCGTCTCTGAAGTGAAGGGACTGCGCTTGGATTTAAAGGAGTGCGCCCTGGCAAGGCTTCCAAAAAGAAAGCAGATAAATGTAAAAATATAATAATCGATTCTAGTTAATCAAATGCAAAAAAAAAAGGATGTGTTAGATAGATGTCTAAAGATGAAACCATGAAAGAGATCGCTGAAACGCTTGCATCCATCAACGATAACTTGGAAGGGATCAATGCGGAGCTTGAAGACATCAGCATATCGAGCAAGATGCTGATATTCTTCAAGATGATTGAACTGAAGCCTGAGATGAAGGAGAAGCTTGGGCCTTTGATCGATGAGATGGCTGAATCTATGGATTTGGACGCAATTGAAGAACCAGAAAAAGAATGAATGAAAAGCATATATAATGATGAAAAAATAGCAGCGAAAAATAGCTGCTAATTTATTAATTGCACCCTCCGCCGCAGCCTCCTCCGCCCGCAGTTGAGGTTGTGGTTCCCCTCGATCCGGATATGGGATACATGATGTTCGTGTATCCAGCCAGGTTTCTATTGACCCTATCTCTTGAATAAACGGATAAGTCAAGAACTTTTTTGCCCGAAGATTCTGCTGCAACATCACTTGGTATTACAGAAGATGGACTGACGAGAGTTGAATTGTCCAATGTTGCATTTATTGAGGTGTTGTTCAAAGAAGAGTTGTTCGCGCTCTGTGAAGCTGGAGATTGCACATCTTTTCCGCTGGTGACGGAGGATAAAGCGAGATTCAGATCCCCCATGTAGGCCATTGCTCCGCCCGGCGACCACTGGGCAGAGGCATTGAAGGCCAGGGCGAAGAACATGATGAGCAAGACCACAGCCGTCTTTTTTGTATTCAGCATAAGTATCGATTCCTCCCTATGGAAATCAACTGTGATTCAAAAAGATGGTCTCAGAAAATAAGGGTTATGTGCCCGCTCGGGGCACATAACTTTGCATATTTCACTAATTTACGCCTTGGGTGGCCAGAATTCCTTCATCCAGCCGATGATGCGGCCGGAGTCTTCTGGGCCGACCATGATCTTGGCCTTGCCTGCAAAGAGGTCTTCCAGCTCTCCGGAGAACTTGGCAGCCATTCCTGGCAGAACCATTGCCGGGAATTTCTGGCCAGCCCAGTCAAAGGCAGCCTCATTGAAGGAATCCAGGATCTTGGTCGGGCTTAGCTGGCCGCCAGCCACGGACGCCTGCACGCCAATTCCGTCGGTATTGATGGCGATGATATAAGCATCAATGCCGTTGGAGGCGATATCAGACTCTACTGTGTAGTAGGTCAGGGCGAAGTTAGTGGTCAGGAAGACAGGGGACTCGGCTCCTGGATTGCCAACCTTGTAGATGCCGGGCTTGACCTGCACGGGTGTCCTCGGGTCGGTGTAGATGTTGAAGCGCAGATGCATATCGGGCATCATGCTGTGAGCCTCAAGCGAGTGCTTGATCATGATGGCTCCACCGCGGATGACGAAAGCGGCGGTAAGCACGGACTCCCAGTATGCTGCGCGAACTGGATCGTCGGTGGTCAGCCAGGCGTTGATGGGCAGCACCATGACTGGATAGGCGATATCCCTCTGAGCTTCTTCAACAGCTGCTCTTCGCAGGTTGATGAAGTTGAGCAATGTCTGCTGCAACAATTTGCCGTTGGGAGCAGTGCCTGGATCAAGGACGAGATCGGTAAGCCCCATGCCAGCAAAGGTGACGGCCATGGATTTCAGGGCATCCAGATCAAAGGGCACGGACAGCGTAACGGGCACCTTATAGTCAAAGGCGAGCTGAGCGACTTCCTTCCAGTTGTCCTTGTTGGCAGCGTAAATGAGTGGATTCACCTTGGCGGCGACCTCAAGTCCGGCCTTGAGAACGGCGGGATTGAAGGAGCAGAGGATTAGCGGAAAGTCCGAATTGGCCATGACTGTCTTGACACAGGCTGCGAACTTGGCCGGGTCGTCGGTCACGGAACGGACGGCAATCATCTCTACACCCTGCCACTTTCCGATGTAGAACTTGCGCCAGGTTGAGATCTTCTTGACACGCTCTACAAGCTTTGCCTCTTCCATGTTGTCGGCAACATCGTAGGCAAATGGCGGCTTGTTGAAGAAGGTCATCTGATGGCGGAACATGACGTCCTCGCCGCCAACCTTGACTTGCTTTTCGCCAACGCCGATGTATACCATTTTAAGCTCGGGAGCGACAATGCTCTTCAGAGCCACAAGCTTCTTGGCGTACTTCTTCTCTTCTACCAGTGGAGTGCACTCCTCTACCTTGCGGGTCCTGGCAATCAGGCCGGCGGCAAAGGCCATGCAGGTCTCCTCTTTGCACTTCTTACAGTTAGTCTGTGGAAGCTGCTTGTAAAGGTTAAGCGGGCTAGTTTCCTTCATTTTACTCACACCCCCATCTTGAGCCAGGCAGCAGTATCAGGCGTCTTGGCCTCGATTCTTCCCATCAGGGACTGAGTGATTTCATGCACATAGGCTACAGCCGTCGGGTGCATCATCATGAAGATGTCCACACCGGCCATGGCCAGAGAGTATCCGGTCAGAATCTCCCAGATTGGGCCTCTCAGCATGCGGTCTCCCCAGTCGGAGTCGTCCTTATTGGGTGAGCGGACCATCCAGGACTCTCTGACACCCCAAGCGTTGGTGGTGCCGGAGGACATGGGGAAAGTAAGCTCGTCATCGCCCTTCAGAGCGCCGAGGCGGATTCTCTCCATGTTGGAGTAGGCGAAGTCCAGGCCGTAAGCGAGCGCAGCTGTGGTTGGGTCCATAACGATGGACTCGCGAGGAACGCCGGCGACCTTCATGAGCTTCCTGTTCAGCTCCTTCTGAGAGTTGATCTCTAGCTGTGTCCAGGCCAGGCACACATGTCCGTTATCGACACAAGCCTTGCCGATCTTCTCCCAATCCATATTCAGGTTGGCAGAAGCGATAAGAACGCGCTCGCCCTGGGCTACTTCTGCGGCCTTGGAGAGCACAATTGGGTCCTTATTGGGGTTGCCGGATCCGCCAATACAGATTGGCACATCCACAGCCTGCAATACCTCTTCAACGGTCTTGACTGCATCCTGAGCAGAGGTGTCCTTGAGGAGCGGATCAGTGCTGATCAGGTGAACGGTGACCATGTCGGCGCCGAACTTCTTGACAGCCTTCTTGGCCCACTCGCCCGGAGAGTTGATTACATCCTCATAATGCATCTTGACGGCCTTGGCCATGCCGATGGGCATGTCGAAGACGTCCATGGTGATCTTGGGTGCATGAGGCATTGCTGCATCCGGGAAGAAAGGCATAGCCTTCTCGCCGCCCAGCTTGACCACATGACCGCGGCTTCCACCGTCTGCTTTGGTAGCGCCCAGTGTGACCTCTTGGATTGGGTTCTTCCAGGACTTGTCCATTCCAACGGCAAACTTGGCACTGGCCAAGGCGGATGCTACCTTAAAAGCCGGGACTGCTGCAGCCGCGGCTGCCAGATCCTTAGGAGCCGGAGAGATAGCCTGAGCTACAGCCACCGGCTGGAGCAGATTTTCTACGGGATAGCCTACAGCCTTGGCGAAGTTCATAAGCTGCATGGCGATCTTGGCCGCCTCTTGCCCGAAATAGTATGCAAACAGGGGGCCTACGCCGCCAGCACCTGCATCTATTTCTATCTCTACATCACCCTCGATCTTTAACCCCTCGAGGGATTGAACATTCATTTCTGCTAATGTCTTATTAAGGTCAGATAAAGAGATCTTTTCTGCCATTCAAATCACCCTCACAGGCCCAATTTCCCGATGACCTGAGTCATTTCTTG
>JBFYLJ010000140.1:0-19753 GCA_041305465.1 Methanothrix sp. | reverse complement strand
GGGAAAGTTTTATCTCCTTGCAGTAGACTGGAATCCTGGCGTGCCGGGATAGGGTAGTGGTTATCCTGAGGGACTGTGGATCCCTCGAGCTGGGTTCGAATCCCGGTCCCGGCCCCTAAATCGATTATCTGTAATTAGTTTCAATATTACCTGCTGACTGCCTTCTCGATGGTGATATTCTCGCCCGGCCCGTGAAGCATCTTGATGCCCTGCCATTTGGCCAGGTACAAAGCCAGCTCTTTACAAAAATTCGACAGCCACTGCATTCTCTCATTATCGCTCCAGCCCTCTACTGAGCAGCAAAGCTCGCGAGCCATGGCCAGGGCCAAGCTCTGCATCTCTTCACGTGGCAGGATTATCTGCACCACCTGACCATCGCCGTTTTCATCCTCGGCCACCATCAGATCAAGTTCCCCTATCCGGATTATCTGGTTGGAGGCAATTCTGGCCGCGCGGGCCTTCAATGCGCCGTAGGCCAGCGTCTTGAAGACCTCCTCAGAAGAGGCTTTCGCCGCCGCCTTGCTGATCATCTCATTCACCTGAATCACACCTGGACTGGCATTCATTTCCAATTCTAAAACTCAATGGAATTGAGAGCCCAATATAAATAATAGCCACGAATAAAGCCGCGGGACAGGGGAGACGATCGGTCATGGGTTGCTTTGAGGACTACATGCAGTTTCGCGATGAAGTGAATGAGGTTAAAAAGAAGATCCTGGTTCATGGAGCAGGCAGAGAATGCCGGTGCAAGGAAGGTCAGATTAGGAATGATGAAAACACCGGCAATCCTTAATTCAATTCAATGATTCGATCCATTTTTGGATACATTCACCCAGAGATGCAGATCCCTGTAAGGACTTGTGAAGTTTCCATCCCTGTAAAGCAAGAACTCCAGCTTCTGGCGATCACCGGTATGACTGAGAATATAAGATACCGGCTTTTCCCATGTATCGTTATGGACAAGCGATAAATTCATGCTCGTTATTGGATAGATTAGTGGCAAATCGTCCTGAGAATCATCATCTAGTGTGGTATTATACAGAGGAGTATTATTCATAGGAGTGTTGTTCAGGGAAATGCTCATGGTGTAGTTGACGAGTGCATATTCATGGTTCACCACGCCCACAATTACGGTGCTATGATTTCCCGCCTGAACGCTTGTCGGGTAGTCATAGGCTTTGCCTCCCGGACCCAGGATATAAAACTCCGTGAACTTCTCGCCCTGCTTGGGAGTCACTATCACATACACCAAAGCGGCTATAGATAAAAATATAGTTATTACTAATATTATTGTTAGTGCTTTATCCAGCCGGCTCTTGTCGTCCGCCAGAATTTCCCCTTTCCATGTGTTGATAGTCTCGCGAAATTGGATAGAGAATCTCTCCTCGACAGGCAGACTCATGCGCCGCCAGTAGGCCGCCGCCGCCATGACTATGGTGAATATGGCTAGAGAGACGACCACAGGAGTCAGCCTGATTCCCCAAGGTGTGTAATTGAGGCCAAGGCCAATGAGTGGCACAACTGCTATGGAGAGACCAAAGGAGAGAGCTGTCCTCTCGATTCCTTCCAAATCAGCCTTCTTGGGAAAGAGAGCCGCGATGAGGGTGTAGCCGGGCACAAATAGCACCATAAGCAGACCTAGAGGTATGCGCACAGGGAGTACGGAAAGAGGCGTCAAGGTAAAGAGCAATATAGCCAGCGCTAAAAATACTGCGACTAACAGGTCGGACGGAATTTTCTTCATCTTATCTATGCTGTAGTCCCAGATCCAATCCGCGACTATGCAGACCTCGCAGAGATCATTACCTCTCACCGAGTATTAATTTTCCGGGCAGTTGCCCTCTTTGTAATATGCAATCTGAAAAAGCATTAAAAGAGTTAAGCTTTTATATTTAGCATATTGAGAAAGAGATACATGAGCACCCGGATCATGTTTATACTTTTTATCATATTATTTGTTTTTACCCCCAATACGCTGGCTACAGCCACGCAAGAGGATCTACAGCCCGATATTCCAACATGTGGCCAGCTTGTCGCGTCAGGTGCTCAGAATTATGCGGTTAATATAGGATCAGACATATCCACAGCCAGCTTTGCTCTCAACTGGAGAAATGACGCCAGCAAAATCAATTTGGATCTTCAGACACCTGGGGGCGAATGCATAAGACCCGAAAGAGATTCAATTGTGACCTACAAAGAGAGCAATACATCCAGGACGTATTTGATAGAAAGACCTGCTACTGGTAGATGGGTCATGAGAATTCGTCCGGGAAATCAACAGACAGTGCATGAGAACTACTGTATCAGTGCACATCTTGTGAACATGAAGAGCGCCGATCAGTACGCAGCTCGATTTAGTGGACTAATCAGCGATAATGCGAAAGATGAAGATAAGGATGGGATTGACGATCATATAGCTATCGAGGCAAGCGTCAGCGTTAAGGCAGCAGGAAGATATTCTGCAACAGGGTATCTCCACAACATGCAAAATGAGGAAGATATCAGGATCAACAATGCAGCTTTCTTGAATATCGGTGTTCATAAGATCAAGTTTGATCTCTTTGATTTGAAATCGCCCGGGCCATACCGCATTCAAAGGCTATCTCTCTATGATGAAAACGGAAATGAGATTGACACATATACAAAAGAGTATATAACTAAAACACATAATATTGACTATGATAATAACATGACGTCACGCCCGTATGCCAATCTCACGGACAGCTATTCTGATTACGGATCAGACATAAATAACGATGGCCTTTTTGAATACCTGACAGTAGATGTGGGTGTCATGGTTTATGATCCAGGAAACTATAGCGTGATGGGATATCTATGCGATGATAATGGCAAAAATGTGGTTTGGTCTTTGGGATCTGCAATTCTGCCGGAAGGGTCCAATATCTTGCATATGGATTTTGATGGCAAGACCATCGAACTGCACAAATTCAATGGGACTTACCATCTCAAAGAGCTGCAACTTGTAAAAGGGGACTCGGCCATAGAGAACCTATCTATGGTGGATATGAGAATGGATGCAACAGTCACCCATCACTATGATTATAGAGAGTTCGTCGATCCGGTATGGCCAGAAAAAAGCCTATCAGGAGATGGGAAAGGTGAGATACTTCTTACAATCCAGATTAGCAGCATACTTCCGATCTTTCATGGCAGATACAGTATGGATATCGTAGGAGCCAGCATGCCACCAATATCATCTAACTGGACGGTAACGGGGACAAAGAATGGATATAGCTATGACCTCCCAGGAATTCATATGCCGGGAAAGCCCAACAACTTCACAGTACTGGCAAGCAATGTAAAGAACCTCAATGTCGGCGTGAAGAAAGACCCAGTGGAAGGAGTGTCCAATATTACACGAACCTGGATTTCGACTCGAGCAAATGCTGATGAGGATGCAACAGCGAGAATTGACAATGATATGATATCACCAGGAAGATATCAATTCAAGATATTTGGAGATGCAATTGATAATGCTACTCAAGTGGCCCTGGAGATGAAAGTGGTCAAGAAGCTGCAGATCAACGGCAGATTCAATCTGGCCTTAAACACAAGCGGATTTCCCTCCAGCAACTATTCAATCATTGCCAAAGCAATAAATGAATCCGTTCGCTTCGACGAGATAAGTCTAAAAGGGCCTTCCAGTGGTTTCTGAGCATTCCAATGAGTGCCATGCTTGGGGCCAGTTCTGGCCGAATGTGAACTACCGCATCCGGAAGGTCCGCGGCTTCCCACATCATTGCCAATACTTGCATCACAGATATGCGAGGCTCATCACATGACTCAGAAGCAGTGCTTTATGGTGCAGCAAAAATAGGATCGCTAGTTCTGTTGAGAGCCACTCATCACGAGAGATCTGACCCACTCGAAGGATCTCTTAGATTAGATTTGCGCCTATCTCTCGTCGATGAGAGTTTGGTATGCGCACAAAATTATCACAACTGATCATGATGCCCATCTTTCGCACTAACGATTTGAAAGCTTCCTAATTTTCCAGGACTTTTATAGATAACCTTTTTTAATAGCCGAACCATATGTCTTCTTGAAGGGAAGTAGCATGGATATCTCGACAAATACCAAGAAGAGCCTGCCCGAGATAATCCAGAAACTGAGAAAGTCGCTTTCATTGGATGATTCAAGTTATTGGGTTGCTGATAGCGCCATCTATTAGATCTAGATCCGCAAACCATGCTGAACTATTACAAAGGGCAGCAAGTGGTAGAGAGAGAATACTATGGACTGGAGTGTTAATGCGAAATGTGGGATATTAGGTGCAGAGGGCTTTTTTCGTGCAAATCCGCCAAGAATCGGGGGGCTGGGATAAAAAATAGAGGTGCAGGTTTACCTAATCTCTTCGCCTCATTAAACCAAATGCGGCCAACGTGGCCAAAATGCATAAAACCGCATCAAATCCCGGTTGCTCTTTAATCCGCTGGCTTACCTGATTCTTCAGTTCTTCTTCAGCCTTCTGTTGAAGCTGCTTCGCAGTCAGGTTCCCATTCATCTGGTTGATTTTCTCTATTGTCTGCACCGTCAGATTATCTCTTGCAGCATTGAGATCCTGTGCGATATGCTCTTGGGTCAGATTTCCTTCGAGAACATGCTCTACAGCCTTCTCCTGAAGCTGTTGTCCGGCAGCATTCACCTGTTCCTGGAGCGAACTGGCAACAGCTTCAAGGGGATTTTGGGCAGCAGCAGTCGAAATCACCGCGAAAAGGCCGGCCAATAAAATTAAGCGCAAAATCTTCATTTCACAGATCACCCGATACTCATACGTTTTTTATTTCATTGAATAACCATTGTTAACCTAAAAGGCTTTCGCTTCATGTTCATACTGGTAAAAATATTCGCATTAGCAAAAGCTAAATAGCCAGGCCGGGTGTACCTCATTTGATGTTCTCCGGCTGGGATGAATACAACCTCATTAACAAGCAACTCGCCGAACTGGTGAAAAGGCTGCCCAATTCTCCCCTGGGAGAGATAATAAGCTATGTGCTCTCCTCTTCAGGAAAAAGAGTTAGACCCCTTATCCTGATCTTCTCAGCACAGTCAATGGGGGGAAGCGCAGCTTCGGCCCTGAACGCGGCTATAGCCATTGAGTTGGTTCATGCCGCCTCCCTTGTGCATGACGACATCCTCGATCAGGGATTGGAGAGAAGAGGTGCTCAGAGCGCTTTGCAGCGTTTTGGCCCGGAAGCCTCGCTTCTTGCTGGAGACTGGCTCATATCTCGATCTATTGAGCTAATATCTCACTACAGCCAGCCGGTAATAAGCACCTTCGCCTCCGCCTGCATGGACATGTCCGAGGGGGAACTGATGGATTTGTCTTATGCCTCATCCCAGGACGAATACTACCAATGCATCTCTAAGAAGACGGCATCTCTCTTTTCCGCATCCGCTAAGATGGGCGGACTCATAGCCGGAGCCAGTGAGGAGGATGTTGCCAGGTTGGAGAGCTATGGGACGCACCTTGGTCTTAGCTACCAGGTGCTAGATGACCTGGAGGAATTCCTGGGGCTGGACCAGGGAAAATCGTCCAAGAATATTTCAGTTACCCTTCCTATAATCTACAGCAAGCAGTATCCGGATGATGTTGCAAGGCAGATGTGCGTTAGGATCATTGACGAGCACAGCAACAGAGCAAAGAAAGAGCTTTTTCACTCAACAGGACGCGATGAGATATTATCTCGCCTGGAGAGCATAGTAGACGAGATGACGCATCGGGGACTAGAGAGATGCAAATTGCAAAAAAGCCTCTGCTGAGGGTTGAGGCTTTCGCCGAAGGAAGAGGCATCCGGCTTGCTGCCCGGGGCGCGCTCGCACCTTTGGCCCGGCCTGTAATGGACAGAATCAATAAGATCTTCATTGATGAGAAGCCGATAAGAAGCGGTCCGGATAGGTTCATCTTCTCCACCTGGGTTCCGCCCGCGCCAAGTGTTGCATTCGATCGCATGCTCTCTGCCCAGGTGGCGGCTTTAACCCGCCGCCCTGTGCCCGATCAGTTTTCCATAGCTGTCATGAGGGCCTGCCCCAATGACTGCATTCATTGCAGTGCTCCCTCCCGCCAGGGAGAGATACTGGAAAGCATTGTCGTTAAGGATGCCATATCCCAGGCTCTGGATATGGGATCATATCTTATAACATTTGATGGGGGTGAGCCCATGTTGAGAAAAGATCTGCCCGATCTGGTCTCCTCAGTGGGCGAGCGGGCCATTGCCACAACATTCACCAGCGGCTATCATCTCACAGCCCCGCTGGCGCGCCAGCTAAAGAACGCCGGGCTTCATGCCGTGCGAATCAGCATCGATAGCCCCTTCGAAAAAGAGCACGACCGGGTGCGGGGCCGCGCCGGTGCCTTCTCTGATGCGCTCGATGGCGTTAAAAACGCGCTGGATGCGGGCCTCCTGGTAGATCTCTTCATGGTGACTTCTCCGCACAACATCGACCATCTCGAAGATGCTTTTTCTCTGGCCACAAATCTGGGGGTACATGAACTCTCCTTTTACGAGATCGTGGCCGTGGGCCGCTGGGCATCGCATGAAGATGAGGTGCTGACATCTGAGGATGTCGCCCGACTGGAGCGCTTCCACAAAGAAAAGAATCGGGGCCCTGGCCCCAGGGTCACAGCTCTGCCCTACCTGCTCGGCCCGGAGATGTTCGGATGCTTTGCCGGGCGAAGATGGATTCACGTGGATGGAGCGGGCGAGGCCCTGCCCTGCGCCTACATGCCGCTCTCCTTCGGCAATATCAAAGAGAAGAACCTGAAGGAGATCTGGAAGGAGATGACTCACTACTCATGGTTCCAGGGGCGGTGCTCCTGTCAGATGAGGGATTCAAAGTTCAGAGAGGCGCACCGCAAGATTTTTGGATAATTGGTCAGCCTGAAAATAGGTGGTGCGATATAGTCATGCCAAAAGTCTTTCAACAGACGGAATGTGATCCCATTCCCAATCATTTTGAGTGGTTTTGTGCGCGCTGCTTGAGTCTTTTCAACTGCTGGCAGCAAACCAGACGAGTCAATATAGATCTGGGAATATTTAGAGCTATGCCGTGGAACGAAAGTAATCAAGGCGGGGTACGATTCATCCCGCCTCTGAAGAGGCTGGGATTCTCTGCCCCTGCACCCCGTCATTCCTAACCCGTATTATATTCCGGCAGGCAATAGGCACAACCGTTGTAGCCATGTTTTAGTGCCCGATCGATGCTGTCATATGCCACCTTGTTGCGCGCGCTGGTCTTTGCTGCCCATTCACAGTTGGGCACGTGGACCTCAAGCGTCCGCCGGTTCGCCAGGAAGGGATAGTCGCCCACTGCGAGCATCCGGGTCACACGTCCCATCTCCTTTCCGTCAACCAACTGGGCAACGGACAGGCGATAATCCCCGTCCTTTGAATTATCCGGGATCGTGATATCGAGATACGCCTGGCACTTGTCTGAGGGTTTCAGGTTCATCTCCCTGAAGAATGCCTGCTTTCCTGCCACGAGTTCGAAATGCTGGTAGAGCGAAGACTCCGTCGTAACAAGTGTCGCATTCTCGGTCTTGGCAGTAGAGCTGAGGCGTTTTAATATCCGGAGTTTCGCTGTCATGTACTGCGGGAGATTGGAAAGGTCAATCGCAAGGTCGGTCGATAGTTTTATTTTCGGCCATCCCTGGATAGCAAACTCCAGGTTTGCAACTGAATTTACAAATACATCATCGACATCAAAGTTTTTCCAGGTCGCGTTGTTGTTTGCACGGATGAAATTGTAGTAGTCATCCAAGTTGTGGATCATCGCCTTGTCTGGCGCAAGATCATCACCGCTGTTGATCAGACCGATGAAGCAATAATGGTCCTTTCCGGGACCCGTTTTTAGGGGAATGTCTCCCTTTTTCCAGGTGATCTCGACAATCTTCATCTCCCCCGGGTTGACGGTCCCAATTGGCTCAGGGTTGAGCGGATCGGTGATCTCGGTCCAGGAATTCGGCGTCGGCAATACAGATGGTGGCGCCCAGAATAACCGGGCTGTCCCGCTGGTAGGCTGAGAACCGCGGTTCTGGACCCGCAGGTAGATGTAATTGTCCTGCCCGACCTCAACATCCTGGGACAGGGTATCGCTGTTCTGCGCCGCCGGTGTGCCGAGCGTTGCATCCGGGTCGAGGAGCTTCTGTTGGTAGACAATGATATCGGGGCTGCAGTTGATACCGCCGTTGATCAGGGGCTCGCGCCCGTGGTCCTGCAGGTTGTCGCGCAGGTAGAGATCGTGGGCCGGAAGGCCAAGGAAGACATAGGCGCCATAGCCTGCGGGAGACTCGGCGAATGTCGGCGTGTCGCCATCTCGCAGAGGATATCCATTGGGCTCAGGACAATGTTTTTCGATTTTCCCACTGTAGGTATGAACTGCATCTGCATAATGGAAAGCTTCTGCTGCTGATATACGGCCATCACTATTGGTGTCAACCACCTGTTTGAGCCCGCCGCCATCAGGATATTGTCCATGAATCCCTGCGATCCAGTCTTCAGCGAAGGGATCAAAATCGGCAGAACCCAGGGAGTACTGGTCAGCCGGAACAGCGGTTGCAACATGGTTCCAGGTGGCCTTGTTGCTGTTGATAATCGGATTGATGAACCCGCCGGAACGGCACTGTTCCATCATAACCATCAGTACTTCAAAATTTGGAAGGACCCCAAGGTCTGTGATGAAATGATTTACGTAGTAAGGATTCCAGCTCACGTTCGCATCGTACTCGAACATGCAGTAATCGTTTACATCATCACAAGGCCCTCCGCCATGGTTGTTGGTGTGGATAAACAAGAAGTCCTCCGACCTGATTTGGCCAGCGATGGTGTTCAGGGCTTCCTGGAACCCGGCCCGGGTCCCGGGATGGTTGACAACCATCCTATATGCTGTGTTGTTCCCCGGCCAGTTGCCCAGGTTCGCGCCTACCGTCTGTATCGATGGCCCCCCCCATAAGCTATTGAGGAAATAATTCAGAGTGCCGTCATGGTTGCAGACCTGGATATTGGCCGCGTTAAAACCATAATCGTCGATAAGTGTGCGGTACAGGAATTCCAGGTCGTTCGTATGCCGGTTCTGGGCAAGACCGGCGAACAGGATTGCATAGCGTTCCCCGGGAGCATTGCTCAGCGCATTGGTAAATGGTGCAAGGCGCTTCTTCCACGCAGTTCGTTGTTTCTTTGTATCGATCATTTTCACCGGCATATGGAATGAGGTTGCTGCTTTCATGACAGGAATCAGATTCGACGGAGGAAGAGATGCCTTGACCGTTTTGTACAACTCTCCGGTCTTTGCATCGTATAGGTGGTACTCGCAGGGGTGCGCCCAGTTATATCGAGGAGCAAGATCCGCAAACAAGAATGCGGTTTCGCGTTCAATGGACACCCTTAATTCGGCTGCTTTCAGGATCATTCCCTTGGCCAGCACCTCATCATGGAGATGAAGGTTGGTGCGTTTGTAAGCCTTCAGTTTCTGGAAGCGTTGTAACACGTCCTTTTTAATCTGCGACTGGATTTCTTCATTCAGTTTCATTTTCATCACCTTTTTCAATGGTTTATTCCAATATATTACGGCAAATTACCGTTCATGCGAGGGAATATCTCCGAAACTGATGGGGATTACATAATCTTCGTCCGCTGTGCCTATGGCTGGCGGGAACGATGCTTCAATAATGTGTGTCTTTTCCCCGATGCTGTCAATGAAGATGTACAGGCAGGGATGGGCCCAGTTATAGGCCGGGGCGAGATCAACGAAAACCATGGTTCCCGGAAACTGCATGACGATTGTCTGCAACCCGATCCCGATCTCTTCGCCTTCTTCATGGACCCTCTTATCCCAAAAGATTAAGGATCCTTTAAGTTGTTCCGGGGTCAGGATGTCGCGGACAATTTTGAGTACAGTGTTTTTATCAAACTCCATCAATGCACTTCTCCTGCGGTAGCGTGCCGTGTTTGATGCAAATTCGGGAGCGGCCCTGTATCCTGATCATACCTACTCCTCCAAGGATAAATACCTTTTACCAGTTATCCAATCCTCGTTGATTCTCCCCAGGCCGTTAGTAGTTCGAATCCTTCTCCAGTGCGGTCTGGGAAATGATCTGCAATTCCAAAGGTCGAATCGGAATATATTAATTGAGTCGTAGGATCGTCTGAATAAATAGACTTCCCTGCGATATATAGTGTTTAATTTATAATTTATTCCATCTTTTTGGTAGTGATTCGCCTATTTGTTGGAATTTGGATCAATAAATCAGTCGCTTCAGACCCCCAGGGCCAGCCTCAGCGTATTCCTGACAGCGGGCGCCAGGCCCAGGGTGATGAGGGCCAGCCTGGTAAGATTTCGCAGAGATGGCTCTTGCATAGATTTATCGATCATGTAGAGCACAGGCAAAAGCACCAGCAGCTTGAGGGGAAACATAATTGCTGCGGTGCCGACCAAATTTATAAAATAAGTGGGAACGACATGCTTTTCATAGTAGGAAAACCAGTCCACTCCGATGTAAGTTGAGCTGGCGTCCAGCATATGGGCGTAGATGATCATTTGATTGAATCTTTGGTCCAGGAACCTGAGAGCTGACAGACGACGCCCGCAAAAGAGTATGCCTCCTGCGAGGCTCGAGCCCAGCAGGAAGACAGCGGCTATGACCCAGGCATTTTTAAGTCCCAGTGTGGAAAGAACGGCTAAATTGAAACCGGTCCAGAGAAAGCCTATGGCAGCATATTTTGCATGAAATTTCTCGCCCCATATCTTTCGGGTAATGATCAAAAAGATAGCCGTGACGAGAAAGACCAGGAAGAAAATAAGCGGAGTGATCAAAAGATATCTCCAGGGAGCTGCAACCAGATTTGCGTCCTCGATCACCCGCAAGCTCGATCCCGCAAGAATGTAAGGCAGAGTGGAAAGCAGCAGCCTCTCATCCATCAATATATTCAGGCGGCCAAGCAATTTTAAGAGGCCAATTATGGCTAGGCCCAAGATTATCGACCAGGTAATGGTATCCACCGGGTTATAGCTGGTATCGTAGATTATGGGATCGATGTAGTACTTTTGCATAAAGGCGGCAAGGCCGATGGGGTCGCTCACATCAAGCACATTGTACGGACAGCTATTTCATATTTCCGAGGTCACTTGTGAATTATCTTGATGACTTGCGGTTTCGTTTCATTACGGCGTGCTTTTCCTCTTGCCGGTACGCTCGTAGCGTCGAGACTGAGTCTCATTCCTGGCGAAAGATCCAATGAACCAACAATCGATTGGATAATACTTCTGCAATCCAAATGGATGATAGCCGCCAAGCTAGGCTGCCATCGCGAACAAATTAAGCGGAGAAGCTAGAACCGCTTTAGCATCTACACAAGGCCCATGCTGGCAAGGATAGAAGAGATTCTTAGCGTTAAAGATTAAATCTTGGAAAATGGTGCTGGCACACCGTGTTGCTATCCCTGAAGATGCTTCCCACGGCTAAAAGAGAGCTGGATAAGATGGACAAGCCCCAGGCACAAAAGATCTATGAACACATTGAGCAGCTCAAGATAGATCCGTTTAGATCACGATCGGGGATGAACATAGACAAAATCGCGGGCAAACAGAAGCCTCCTGCTTATCGATTGAAAATTGGAAGGATCAGAGTTGAGTATATCGTTGAGGGTCAGATGGTGGTTATCTTCAGGGTTTTCATGAAGAAACGAAAATCAGATTACAGATAAACGGATATACTCAAAGAGCGTAGAAGGTATAAGATGCAACGACTTGAAGCTAAAGACGTGAGTCTTGAAGGCGTGATCTCAGAAGACGAAGATACCGAATGCGCCGATGACATTTGGACATATTATGAGGCGCATAAGGAAGAGCTTGAGGATCTGGATGAGTACGCCAATAAACGCGGTTTAGCCAAGCATGTGATTGGATAAGCACACACATTTTTATCGATTAAGGCGGCGGAAAGTATTTATATTGCAGACGTAAAAAGCAATATGTCCGTTTTCTGATTTTAGTTGAGGTAATTAGATGGTCGAGGTGTTCAAAGGTACAACTACGGTAGGTGTACTCTGCGATGGGGGTGTAGTCCTTGCATCGGAGAGCCGTGCTACCATGGGCAGCTTCATAGCCAGCAGCACAGCCAAGAAGATTTATCAGATTGATGATCTGGTAGGTCTGACAACGGCAGGAGCGGTAGGTGATGCCCAATCGCTGGTTAGAATGGTTCAGGTGGAGGCAAGGCTCTACAAAATGCAAAGAGGCGAAAGCATGACCGTAAAGGCTGTAACCTCGATGCTCGCCAATATACTCTCTTCCCGTCGATACTACCCCTTCATGGTCCAACTTGTCATGGGTGGCATGGACAGGTACGGCCCCAAGATCTATTCTCTTGATGCTTTGGGCGGACAGATCGAAGAGCGCAAGGTTGTTGCCACCGGTTCAGGATCTCCCATAGCCTACGGCGTGCTGGAAGCCATGTACAAGCCCGGCATTAGCATCGAAGACGGAACGGTGCTGGCAGCCAGGGCAATTCATAATGCCATGAAGCGTGATTCCGCTTCAGGCGACAAAATCGAGCTCGTCAGAATCACAGATAAATACCAGGAGGTAGGCGAGCCGGAGTTTTCAGAGATCATGAAGCTCCTCTGATTTTTTTTGGATGTGTTCTATTGTCTGTAGAAGAAGTACTTTTTGAGCTCAAACGCAAGGTGCAGAGCAAGTTGCCCCCGGACATCAATGTCACAGGGCTGGAATTCGAGGGCCCGGAGCTGGTCATTTATACCGACGATCCCAAGAAGCTGGCGGACGATGGCGATATCATTCGTAACCTGGCCAAGGAGCTTCGCAAGCGCGTCGTGGTACGTCCGGATCTGAAGGTATTGGCAGAGCCTGAAATTTCCATAGCCAAGATTCAGGAAGTCGTGCCCAAGGAAGCAGTCCTTACAAACTATTACTTTGACGGCGAGACAGGAGAGGTACAGATCGAGGCGGAAAAGCCGGGCTTGGTAATAGGCCGTCACGGCGCAACACTTCGAGAGATAACCAAGCTGATAGGCTGGACACCCAAGGTGGTCCGAACTCCACCGGTACGCTCGACAACCATCGCCAACATCAAAGATTATCTGCGCAGTGTGCAGACAGAACGAAAGAGCATCTTGCGCACAGTGGGCCGGAAGATTCACCGGGATATAGCTTCCAAGGATCAGTGGATCAGGATCACAACACTGGGAGGCTGTCGCGAGGTAGGCAGAAGCTGCATGCTTCTCTCCACACCCGAGTCGCGCATTATCATCGACTGCGGCGTAAATGTGGGATCTGACGACTCAGCAACGCCATATCTCTATGTGCCCGAGGTCTATCCTCTAAATCAGATTGATGCAGTGGTCTTGACGCATGCTCACCTGGACCATGCAGGTCTTGTTCCCATGCTCTACAAATACGGCTACGAAGGGCCTATTTACTGCACTCCGCCTACCAGAGATTTGGCTGTGCTCTTGCAGTTGGATTATATTGAGATTGCCGGGCGCGAAGGAAAGAGACTGCCCTATGACTCGTCAATGGTTCGCGAGGCTCTCAAGCATACCATTACCCTCAACTACGGAGATGTGACCGACATTGCACCCGACACCAAATTGACCATGCACAATGCCGGCCATATCCTGGGCTCCTCCATAGCTCACTTTCATATCGGAGACGGCCTCTACAATGTAGCCTTTACCGGAGACCAAAAGTTTGAACGAACCAGGCTCTTCGATCCAGCAGTCTGCAATTTTCCAAGATTAGAAACCCTGGTTACGGAGGCCACCTACGGAGGAACGAACAGCACCCAACCCTCCCGCAAAGAAGCGGAAGTGGCGCTGATGAACGTGGTCAAGGAGACCATCAACAAGGGCGGCAAAGTCATCATTCCTGCTTTCTCAGTGGGACGCAGCCAAGAGGTCATGGTTGTCCTGGAGGAGGCCATCCGAAAGAAGGTCATAGATGAGGTGCCTGTCTGTCTGGACGGCATGATCTACGAGGCTACTGCGATCCACACAACTTATCCCGAGTACCTTAATAACGATCTTAGGGATCTCATATTCCATAAAGGGATCAATCCCTTCCTTGCCCAGTGTTTTGTGAAGGTGGAGACCCCCAAGCAGAGGACGGAGATAATCGAAGGTCCGCCCTGCGTGATACTGGCAACAAGCGGAATGCTCAACGGTGGGCCGGTCCTGGAGTACCTAAAGCGCCTGGGCCCGGATGAGAAGAATACGCTGGTAATTGTAGGATACCAGGCAGAGGGAACTCTAGGAAGGCGCATTCAGAAAGGTTGGAAGGAACTGCCACTCTCAGTTGAGGGCAAGACCCAGACCGTGAAGATTAATCTGGAGGTAACCACTGTGGACGGCTTTTCCGGGCACTCCGATCGCCAGCAGCTCATGGAATACATGCGCCGCATCTATCCTAAACCAGGCCGGGTCCTCACTAACCACGGTGAAGAGGGCAACTGCCTCGATCTGGCAAGTTCCATTTACAAGAGGTACCGGATACCAACTATGGCGCCCATGAATCTGGAGACTGTAAGGCTGATTTGAAGAGTTCTTTCTTCAAAAGCTTTATCAAATTTGAGAGATAAAACTAATGCGAGGTTCTTTGTGACGGGAAAAAGAACACGGATCATCAACGATCCATCAGATCTGGTCCCTTTGTTGCAGGCCTTCGGCTCCGATCTCCATAAGAAGATCTTTGACGAATTGAGTCGAGAATGGCATACTGAGCGCGAGCTGGAAGCGCTTATCGGCGATGAAGCAAGCGTTCACAGAAGCGTGGCACTACTGCGAAAGAGCGGCCTAATCGAGACCAAGTGGAGAGTGCCAGAACCTGGCGCAAGTCCCGAGAAGGAGTATCATTCTACGTACTCTCGGGTACAGGCCAACTTCGGAGCTACCATGGAAGATCTCAGTGAGCTTATCAGCCTCACATTTATGTCCGATGAGGAGCTGCGTACTGTGATTGAGAAGTTGCAGGCAATGGTCAATGGCGGCAATAACAGTCTATCAAACCTTTCACGGGAGCTGGGGCTCAGCCAGATATTTATTCGCGGCGTGGCCAAGAGAGCGGATGGACTGGCTGTGAGAGGCCAGCGCATTGAACCTTACGTTGAGGATTTCTAATGGCCAGTGTCCTGCAGAGCAAACGCGAAAGCTCTCGTTTTCAGATTCTTGTAGAAATTGCCGCTCATCAGCCTAACCTTCGACAAAAAGAAGTAGCAGAGAGTATGGGCGTAACTCCCCAGGCCATATCCGAGTACATCAAGGAGCTGGTGGCGGATGGGCTGGTGATCACCGATGGACGTATGCGTTATCGCATCACCAAAGAGGGTGTGGAGTGGCTGCTGGAAAGTGCAGCCGAGCTGAAGCGCTATGCAAGAGTGGTGATGGAAGAGATCATCAGCCATGTCTCTGTCTGGGCGGCCATCGCTGAAGCTGATCTGGCGGAAGGCGAGAGAGTATCTCTGGAGATGCGCAGCGGCCTATTATATGCCAATAAAAAAGAAGGAATAGATGCCAGCGGAGTGGTCATTGCCGATGCACTGTCCGGAGAGGATGTGGGCGTATCAGACCTGCGGGGACTGATAAGCCTTGAGGAAGGAAAGATTATTCTCTGCAAGGTGCCGAGAGTGCAGAATGGAGGCTCCGTTAAGGTTGATTTGTCGGCGTTGCAGGCTCAGCTCGCAAGAGTGAAGAAGGTGGGCTGCCTCGGCATCGAAGCATTGGTGGCGCTGCGCAAAGTGGGACGCGAGCCGGACATCATATTCGGGGCTAAAGAGTTCGCAGTAGAAGCGGCATATCACGGCATCAGCTCCGTGATCGTCAGTGTGGATGAGCAGATTCCGGGGCTTCTTACGCGCCTGGAGTCAGAGGGCCTGAAGTACGAGCTCATTGACCTTACGTTAGGATAACTATTTTTAGAATGACTTTTCAGGTTCTAGCTCAGGCGGACCGGTCCCGCATACTGCTGCTGCCTCAGAGTGGCAGCAAGGTTCTTTTTGAGGGATATCTGCGTCTGAAGGATATGCCGCAGGGACCAAGGGCCTTCAAATTCCTGGTTAAGAAGGATGAAGAGGCAGAGAAATTTCTTCCGCCAGAGGATGCTTTGCGAATGCTGCGCAAAGCCGGTGCCATTTACCTTGCCCGTGGTGATGCTTCGATGGAGAAGAAGTTCGTCGAGCTATTGGCGTCTTATCAACTGGGATACAGGTTTGTTCAGGTCTGCAATCATTGCCTCGGCCAGAGAAGAGTCACTTACGTTGATCAGAATGCCATAACTTACAAGGGTAGGCGCATCTGCGAGAACTGTGCCGCGGCTGAGCTTTTGCGCGAGGCCGACTTTCGGGGCCTGGGGCGCGCTGCCAAGGCCCATCTGGCCAGGATCTTGAAGACCAGGAGAAGCCTGGACGATGTGGTGGGGCTGCTATCTTTGCAGAGGCTGGAGCCTGAGCTGACCCGCTTTGACACAATCCCTGCTAGCAAAGAGGAGCCCACGCTGCCTTTGGAGTCCATCGCTTTGCCCAAGGACCTTATGGAGCTGCTCAAGAAGAGGCTGACCAGGCTTTTGCCGGTGCAGTCCCGGTCGGTGAAAGCGGGTCTTTTGGAGGGACGAAATCAGCTGGTCGTCTCTGCAACAGCCACAGGCAAGAGCCTCATCGGTGAGATGGCCGGGGTTAAGAATCTGCTGGAGAATAGGGGAAAGCTGCTCTTTTTAGTGCCGCTGGTGGCCCTGGCCAATCAGAAGTTCGATCAGCTCAGCGCCTACAGGAACTTAGGCTTTCAAACCTCCATTCGGGTTGGCGTCAGTCGCATCCGTTTGGGAAAGGGCCGCAATATTGCACAGAGCTTGAACGCGGACATCATCGCGGGAACTTACGAGGGCATAGACCAGGTGATTCGCACCAAGAAGAGCCTGGGGCGGGTGGGAACGGTTGTCATCGACGAGGTGCATATGCTCGAGGATGCCGAGCGTGGGCACAGGCTGGCAGGCATGATCGCCCGGCTGAAGAACGCAGCACCCAAAGCCCAGTTCATCTTCCTCTCCGCGACTGTAGGAAACCCCGCGGCCCTGGCCAAGCGCCTAGGCGCCACGCTTGTCGAGTATTCACTACGGCCGGTGCCAATTGAGCGGCATCTCATCTTCTCTTCCGGACCGGAGAAACGCAAGCTTTTGCGGGAGCTATCCAAAGAAGCGCAGGCTTTGACTTCGTCCACCGGTTATCGTGGCCAGACCATAATCTTCACCAATTCCCGCAAGAACTGCTACAACCTGGCCGATGCCATTCCCGGTGCTGCCGCTTATCATGCGGGTCTGCAGTACCCGGAGAGAAAGAAGGTCGAGGAGCTGTTCGGCCAGGGCAAGATTCACACCGTGGTAACAACGGCTGCTCTGGCGGCAGGCGTGGACTTTCCCGCCTCGCAGGTGGTCTTCGAATCTTTGGCCATGGGCATTGAGTGGCTGAATGTGCATGAGTTCAATCAGATGCTCGGAAGGGCGGGACGCCCTGGCTATCACGACAAGGGCCTGGTCTACATTCTTGCCGAGCCGGGTCGGCGCTTCTCTTCCGGGCGCAGTGAGTCGGAAGACGAGATGGCTCTTGCCTTGCTGCATGGCCAGATGGAGGACGTGGCCCCCGAGTTTGCGGAATCGCAGCAGCAAGAGGAGGTGCTGGCCAATGCCGTGGCTGCCAGATCGAGAGAAGAGCTGGAGCGGCTGCACGCCCTCACCGTGGGCCTGGATGACCTGAACAGCGCTCTTGCTGCTCTGGAGAAAGCCGGGCTGGTGAAGGGCATCGTGCCCACCCGTTTAGGCGAAGCGGCAGCGGCCCATTTCCTGGCCCCGGAGCAGGTAGCAACTATTGTCAAACTGCTCGGCAAGGGCAAGACTCCCCTGGAGGTGGCGGTGGGGCTGGAAAGCTTTGAGTCCCTTTACCTTAAATTCGCAGAACGCATCTCCATTAAATTGCACATGCAGATCTCCCAGAGGGCCTTGCACGGCTCCTTTTTGGACCTCTTAAGCAGCGCCGACTTGCGGGAGCTGGACAACAAGCTGCAGAGGTACTGCATGGACTTCTCACGGGACTTTTTGCGCTGCACCTGCAAGGAGTCGCCCTACTGCGGATGCGTCCAGAAGAGCATATCGCTGCGCATCCTGGATCTGCGGGCGGAGGGTAGGAGCCCGGAGGGGATCATAGAATACTTCTCGGACCGGTACGGCATGTACGCCTACCAGGGTGATCTCATCAACTGGCTGGATCAGATGGTGCGCTACCTGGAGGCGATAGAAGCAGTAGCGCGGGTGCTGGGCAAGGAAGCGGCGGCCAAGGAAGCCGCGGAGAGGAAGAAGCGGGTGGAGGGGGAGTGAGAATGAATCAAGGCAAAAGATCTCTGATTATGGCCATGATTTCTTCTTTTCTCTTGAAGTTGAGAGAAATCTGATCCCCATAGCTTGTAGGTTTCAGATTCAAGAATCCTTCTTTGATTGCCGCTTCAATGACCTCTTTAGCAGCTCCTAATCCATGACTGGGTATGCCCTTCACGGCATTTTCCTTGCTGGTATGAACAGGACCCCATTTGCCGCGTCTATCCAGTTTATCAAATATGGTGGCTCTTATCTTTTCGATCTCTGCGGAATCTTTAAGGCGTTTAGCCATTCGTCTGCCAAATGATCGAAAAGAGATTTAAATGTATCGATTGTTCAATATTTTATACATCGATGAAAAGATTTATTTAGCTAAAATACAAACGAGTGTTTAAAAAGCCAGTATCATTTAGTGATGCTCAATGGAAGGCGAGCCCAATTATGTACCAAACAACTCATTCAGAAGATCATGAAGAGACATTATTCCTTCGGACTTTTGGCATTAAAAGCCCAGTGTTCAGGATCTTGGACTTCCTGATGGACAACAAGGCTTACGATTATTCAAAAACCGATATTGCAAAGGGTGCTGGGATCAGCCGAACAACCTTATCTTCATCCTGGGAAAACTTGGAGAAAAATGGCCTGGTAAGTGAGACGCGAGAAGTTGGAAGAGCAAAGATGTATAAATTAAATCTGAAAAGCCCAGTGGTCTTGAAATTCATAGAGCTGGATAATGCCATCTGTGAACTTTATAGAAACAGGTTGGAGGATCAAGAGGACTCAAAAGATCTACAGGATAATAAAGTCAACCTGCGACCGATTCTTGCCTGATTTATCCTTTTGGACTTGCTTGGAAGCATGGGAATCTGAAGAACAAACTGCAAAGAATTCCCTGGAACTCTCCGCGGCTTCTTGCGCAGCGCCTGCAAGCAGTCGCTCTACTATGGCTTTGTCCAGAAGAGCATATCGCTGATGATCCTGGATCTGCGGGCGGAAGGCAAGAGCCCGGATGGGATCATCGAATACTTCTCAGATCGGTACGGCATGTACGCCTACCAGGGAGATCTCATCAACTGGCTGGACCAGATGGTGCGCTACCTGGAGGCCATCGAGGCGGTAGCAAGGGTGCTGGGCAAGGAGAAAGCGGCGGCCCGGGAAGCCGCCGAGAGGAAGAAGCGGGTGGAGGGGGAGTGAGTTGGACGAAACATATTTCTAAAAAAATTGTAATAATAGCGATAAAGTCGGTAGCGTGCCTTGTTTGCTGTAAATTCGCAGTAGCCCTGTATCCCGATTTTATTCACTCTTCCAAGGATAAATACTTATTACCAGTTATCCAATCCTCATGGATGTCCATCATGATGCA
>JBFYLJ010000139.1:0-4741 GCA_041305465.1 Methanothrix sp. | reverse complement strand
GAGTCATACACACAAATTGTAACGCCTCTTGATGATGAGATCGTAATAATCCAGTCTACACCCACTGATCAAGATCTGGTCTATCTCTTGCAGCTCCTGGACGTCTGCCGGGATCATCATATATCATTGGTCATACCCTACTTCGGATATGCTCGCCAGGACAAGATATTCAAGCCGGGCGAGCCCATGACAGCGAGGGCGCTGGCTACTGCCTTGAATCCATTTCTGCAGAACGGAAGAGTCCATCTGGTAAACATTCATGCTCCTTCTGTTATGGCTCATTTTCAGTGTCCCATAGAGAATCTGGATGCAACAAACCTGCTCGCGGGGCGGATCAGCAGCATGGGGCTCACGGACACAGTGGTCATCTCTCCGGACAAGGGCGCGATGGCCATGGCTCGCACGGCGGCGGCCTGCCTGGGCTGCGAGTGCGACTTTTTGCAAAAGACCCGGCTCTCCGGAACTGAGGTCTCGATGGCTCCCAAAGAGGTGGCAGTCAAAGGCAGGGATGTGGTCATCTTCGACGACATGATCGCCACGGGCGGCACCATGGCCACAGCTATAGCGCTCTTGCGCCAGCAGGGTGCCAGTCGTGTCTATCTGGCCGCAGTGCATCCCGTCCTCACCGGATCGGCTATTCTTAAGCTCTACCGCTCCGGAGTGGAGGCGGTGCTGGCAACAGACACACTGGACAAGGGTGTGAGCACGGTATCGGTGGCGCCGCTGATTGCGAGAGCACTCAGGGTGTAAAGAATATTGCGGGATCTTGCGCCTTCGCGTGATTAGGGGCGTCTCGCGCGGAGGCAGCAAGTGCATGGCTGCATCAAATATCGCCCTTCTCAGTCAGCCGAAGGTGTGCTTGGTACCGAAATATGAGGGGGGCGCCTAGATGATATGCGAAATGTTATATATTATGTGTGCAACTTTATTAGAAAAAAGGGGAACCTTTTATGAGAATAATAAATTCAGGATCACTGATATTTTTGGCGGTACTGCTTGCCTCGTCCCTGGCTGACCCGGCCCTCGCGAGCGTGTCCCAGACAAACGATGATACTGACATGATGTACGGCCTTGTCCTCGGCAACAGAATACCCTATGAGTACTTCGTTACCATGGGCCATAACGACACCGATCTAGGCCCAGGCGACGATCCCTGGGAGACAGGGTCTTACGACCTGGCCCTGATGAATGCGAGCATTGAGAACTTCAATGTGCTTAAGTACACCTCGGTGCTGCCTCCTGAATCGAGGGAGATCAACTTGAGCCAGGCCCGAGAGTACTTCCACCATGGTGCAGTCATTGAGACCATCATGTCCGATCTTAATGGCGTGCAGGGCGATACTCTTTGTACCGGGGTAGGCAGGATATGGGTAAATACCCTGGATGGATCTCTGGTCGGCGGGTTTGCCGCTGAGTACAAGAAGAAATACAACCAGACCGTCGTGCCTGAAGATGGAGCCAGGTCGGCGGCAAAAGAGGCATTGCATACCTCCCTGATGGGTGAGGTGAATAGGCGGTACAATGCCAGTGAGTATCAATTCTCTGAGCCAACCTATGCCATCGACTATCTCCAGGTGCAGAAAAAGTATGGGACATCTCTGGTGGCCCTTTGTTGGGTTAACTACATCTTTCCCCAGACAGAGATTGCCGCTAATGAATTGACAGAAGAGTGATCTTGAAGGATGATCGGCAGAAATGTAACTAAGCCGACACAAGATGCGGGCGTCGTGGACAGCTATCCGGCTGGTTTTGTGCTTATCGAGGAAGAAGTTCGGGTGGAGTGAGATCGCAAGCATCCTGCCAGATGCTCGCCTTTGTTGCGAGCTGGGATGCGGTTATATCGAGATCCACTCCGGCATCTTCAAGGAGCACACCGCTGATACATGCTTGCCAAAAGGTGTGTCAATTCTCAACAGAATATATAACTAATTACTTGCAGACTATCTGCTAATGAAGCTGCAAGCCAAGATACTGGGAAGCAAGGTCCACGAGGTTGGCTATCGGGTCTTCTTGCTCCACAAAGCAATTGAGTTGGGTTGTCGTCGGTTTTCCGCAAACAACCGATTTGATCAAGGATCTCAAATGGTTGTAGCTCTTATAGAAGGAGATGAAGGGCAGCTCAAAGGTTTCAGGAGTTTTGTTGATGAGAGCCGACCGGAAGGCTCAGAAGTCTCAAGCACTCTCTTCGAAGAATTTCATGGTTATGTGATGTCGGTTGAAGATTTTATGCATGTCTCTATGGTGGAGCAACTAAACAAAGGCATTCCTGCTCTCCTGCGCATTGATCGGAAGCAGGACAAAATGCTGGAAAAACAAGATTCAACAATTGCTAAAATGGAGGAGACCAGAGTCGATATAGTCTCTGAGATACGGACCTCACGAGAAGAAGTAACAGCCAAGTTGGACGAGAATCGCGAGGCGATTATTGATGAGATTAGTGAGCAGAAGGAGACCCTGGATGATCGGCTAAAGCGGATAGAAAGCGATATCTCAAAGCTTAAGGCGAAAGTTGGCATTTGAGGCCCGATTATGTCCGGAAACACCTTTGGCACCATATTTCGCATCACCACCTGGGGCGAATCGCACGGCAGAGCTGTGGGTGTGGTCGTGGACGGCTGCCCGGCGGGCTTGGCCTTGGCCGCAGAGGATATTCAGAAGGAGCTGGACCGGAGAAAGCCCGGCCAGTCCCGCGCCTCAACAGCTCGAAAGGAAGCGGACCGCGTTGAGATCCTCTCGGGCATCTTCGAGGGCCGGACTGCTGGCACGCCCATCTCCCTGCTTGTCTGGAACAAGGATGCCGACTCATCCGCCTACGATCTTCTGCGCAATAAGCCCCGGCCGGGGCACGCCGATTATGCCTACCAGATGAAGTACGGCCTGCGTGATCACCGGGGCGGAGGCCGGGCCTCGGCGCGGGAGACGGTGGGCCGCGTCGCCGCCGGGGCAGTCGCCAAGAAGCTGCTGGCTGAGAATGGAATTGTGATAGTGGCCTATGTGACAGAGCTGGGCGGAATTAAGGCGGAGATCGCATCATCAGATTTACTCCGGCTTCAGGCCCAGGCCGAGTCCAATGCGGTTCGCTGCCCTGACCTCGCTGCTGCGCAGAGGATGATGCAGCGGTTGGATGCGGTCCGCGCCCAAGGCGACAGCCTGGGCGGGGTAGTGGTAATAACCGCCATGGGCGTGCCTGCGGGCCTAGGCGAGCCGGTATTCGACAAGCTGGACGGCGACCTGGCAAAAGCGCTCATGAGCATTGGCGCGGTGAAGGCTGTAGAAATCGGCGCGGGACGGGAGTGCGCCGGCATGCGAGGCAGCGAGATGAACGACCCGCTGCTTATGCGAGACGGCAAGGTCGATTTCGAGAGCAACAACGCCGGAGGCATCCTGGGCGGCATCTCCACCGGCGCGCCAATCGTCTGCACCATTTCCGTCAAGCCCACGCCCTCCATCGCCAAGCAGCAGAGCACAGTTGATCTGGCTCGCGGCGAGGTGGCGGAGATCGAGATTAAGGGCAGGCATGACCCGGCCATCCCGCCTAGAATTGTGCCCGTGGCCGAGGCCATGGTGGCCCTGGTGCTGGCCGATCACCTCCTCAGGCAGAGGGTGGCGAGGCTGTAGATTTTATATGGTTCGTCGCTGTATAGGGTTGTGAAAGATGCCGTTCACTGTGATGCTTTCCCCTGATGCCAAGGAGTACCTTGATAGTCTTGATGATAAGCGGGCCAGGAATATCAGGAAGCACCTTAAGGAGCTGGAGAAAGATCCCTTCCTGCCGCGAGCTGCCTGTGATATAGATATTGTCGCTGGCAGCGGTGGGCCGCCAATGTACCGACTTAGGATGGGTGAGTTCCGAGCGGTCTTTTTCGTCGAAGAGCAAGCGGTCTTTGTTACGGATCTCTTCCCAAAGAAGAGAGATTCCGCCTATAGGTAAAATTGATAACCAAGCGAGGATATAAATGGTAGCAATGGCAACTGTTGAAGTTCAAAAAGAAGATGTACTAGCGGCTTATGCAGATGAGCAGTACAGAAAGCTCCAGAGAGAAAAGGAACAGTACATCTCTCTTGATGAGTATTGCGCCAAACGTGGCATCGAATGAACTTTTAGATCTGTCGATGACGTCTTCAAGCAAGCTGGACGGCGACCTGGCCAAGGGGCTCATGAGCATTGGCGCTGTGAAGGCGGTGGAGATAGGCGAGGGCCGGAAGTGTGCCGCTCTGCGGGGCAGCGAAATGAACGACCCGCTGCTCCTGCGGGACGGTAAGGTTGGCTTTAAGAGCAACCACGCTGGCGGAATTTTGGGCGGCATCTCCACGGGAACGCCCATCGTCTGCACCATTTCCGCAAAGCCTACGCCCTCCATCGCCAAGCAGCAGAGGACAGTTGATCTGGTCTGCGGCGAGGCGGCGGAGATCAGGGTTATGGGCAGGCATGACCCGGCCATCCCGCCCAGAATTGTGCTCGTGGCTGAGGCCATGGTGGCCCTGATGCTGGCCGATCACCTGCTGCGGCAGAGGGGAGCGAGGATCTATAGTCTTTAACGCAACTTTTTTAAACTAAAAGCGCATATCATTAATCATGGGAAGAAAGCAAGAAAAAGATATTGTAAGACACGTAACTCGTGAGGATTTAAATAAGAGGATCAAGAAAGAAGAGAAATCCGTTCGTGTTCTTGAACGATTATACTTTATCAGATTCATTTATAAAGGAGATACAATAAAAAAAGCATGCGAGAAAGTGAAT
>JBFYLJ010000138.1:0-5591 GCA_041305465.1 Methanothrix sp. | reverse complement strand
GCAGCGCTCTGACGTTGTGATTGAAGCCATAAAGGAGTACCTGGATAGAAATGAGCGCAAAGTGCGCAGAGCCAATGGTTAAGGACCTAAGGTAACCCTATACCTCGGGCAAAGGGTCATGGTCCTTCTCCCATAGAGTCCCTCTTTCATAAATGATACGTCGGATGCGGTGGAAGGGTATGAACTTTGGTTTATTCTCCCATTCTATCTCCATCCAGCCCTGCTCCAGGAGGATGATTTTGTCCCCCCGGACGACAGACCGATTGCCTGGAGCGCCCCTATCGACAAATTCCACCTCCGCTTTTCTGAAATCAAACTGGGGATCATGTCGCAAACGCAGGAGAAGGGCGTGACTGGTTCTCATCCCACTCGCCAGGCTCCGTTCTTCAGATCGGGATGAGGCAGACGTCCCTCATAGCCGCACATCTTGCAGCGCACTCTTACAGAGACGCCGTCTTCACTCCAGGCCTCGGCTACGTAGCCGCATTTGGGACAGTTGCTGAGGAAACGAGTCATTATTATGATCAATCTCCTGTTATTTCTCAACTCTGTTTGCATTTATGGTTTGCGGGAAAGGTTAATAGCCAGGAAGCTTCCAAGACAGGGATGTTGGGCTTGTAGGGTAGCGGACATCCTAGCGGGCTTCGGTGACGGTTGTCGAAGATACCCGCTGACCCGGGTTCGAGTCCCGGCGAGCCCGTTACCATTTTTTTCTCTTGGGAATATTGCGGCTTTGAAACATGGGCAAGTTTGGGGCTATAGAGCGGGGCTTTTGTGGGAACTGTCCGCTTTGAGTAAAGAACAAAAAAGATAAGCACTCAGCAAAAAAATTATATTTTAATGAGAAGAACTAAACCCTCATGGAAGCAACCTCTGTAGAATTAAAATCCACGGAATTGACTTCCGTGGAATTTACCTCAGATACCGGCGCCCAGCTTTCTTCTATTCTTGTATAGGTTATAGCATGGTTATTTGAGTTGTCCGGATCTCTCTCGGCTCCGTACACATATGCAGTATTGGCTATCTGTCCCGGAGGTGCATCCAGTAGGGCCTGCACATTGAGGACCAGTCTTGCACTGTGATATTTGGTCAAGTCTCCCAGCTTCCAAATTCCAGAGTCATAATCTCCCTGGCTGGTCTTTGAAGAGACGAATTTCATTTCCGCAGGCAAGAAATCCTGTACAGTGACATCGGTTGCGCTGTCAGGTCCTCTGTTCGTCACCGTAAGCACATAATTGAAGAATCCGCCTGCAGGTGCTGGATTTGACGTAGAGCTCATGGTTAGTGCCAGGTCGGATTTGCTCAGTGGCTTTTCAGGTACTACGACAATGAGCACCGATTTGGATACGGCAATGGTTTGCGGATCTTCTATGGCTTTAGCCACAATGTTGTACACTCCCGGCTTCACGCCCTCCCAATCAAAGGTGTAGATCGACTTGCTCTCGATTGAGCTCCAGATCTTTATCGAATTTGCATAGAACTCAACACTGCTCACTGGATTGCTGTCAATTACCTCTGCGGTAATTGTAATTTTTTCAGGAGACGTGAATATTTGGCCAGCAAAAGGAGCTGTAATCCTCACAACCGGCTGGGAAGGATTGACGTTTATAACAACTGGAAGGGATGGACAGCTATTTCCACACTTAGCAGAGACCGCTTTCGCAGTCAGGACATGAGTGCCTGCCAGGAACTTATGAAATATCGTAACCGGACAGTTGCCACTGGCATCTTCACAGTTGCCTGAACCGATTAGTGGATTCTGCTCGTAATTATCATAAAATTCGATTGACTGAACATCACCCGTGGATGTGGCATGAATAGGTATCTCTACAGAGTACCCGGTTGTCCCACTCGGACCGGGATAAGCCGTAAATACGTCCCCATTTCGTGGGCTGCGAATCCTTACAATAGGGGGATGAGGGAGCAATGCCACATCAATCGAGACCGTGATATTTTTTTCTGTTCCCATTGTGTTGGATGCGCTGACTACAAATGAATCGTTGCCTTTATAGCCAATATTTGGTTTGTAGACGATATTGGGCGCAGTTCCGCTGATATTTCCATGAAGAGGCAAGCTGACGATCTTATAGCTGAGCAGATCGTTGTTGATATCACTTGCAGACAACTCTATGATCTTGGCGGAATCGTTGCCGGTTACAACATCATGAATCTCTGGTACTGTCGTTTGATTCTGGAAATCAAAAGCGATCATAGCTGTGTCAATTGCGTTTAAGCCGACGAAGTCATTTTCGAAGATCTCTGATCCCTGTGCAAAAGAAGCTTCGTTTTTGGCCATCAGACTCCACAAAGGCTTGCAGCCGTGGTCTGCATCGCTACATGACTCTTGACCGCAGGATGCAATGGTCAAGAATAGCACCATGAGCAATGTCATCTTGAGCATTGCTCCTGGTATTTTGAATTCTAACCCCTTAATCATAATAAATCCCCATATTTCTTATAAGTGATGGATATTAACGCATGCCGATATAAATAACTTTGGTCGAAAATTTATATTATGTCTGGCAAAATTCATTAACGATGAAAATCAATCAGAGAATAATATTTTCAGAATTTGATCACTCTTAAATATTGACGCGAAAAAAAGTGGAGAACGAGGCGCACGATCAGCGATACATGCTGTAGGGTATTGCCCATGCAAATATGATCATTACTCACATCTTTTCATACCTAAGCGTCAGCTCTTCTTCGCCCCAGTCGAAAACGGGAACGCTCCTTCGCGGATGGCCCGACTCTCGCAGGGCCTGCACCACAAGAGGTACGGTAATAGTGGCATCGGAAAAGACCTGCACCTTGCTTGCCTCCTTCTTGACCTTGCCCCAGGAAACCGCCTCCTCGAAAGTGCAGCCCGACAGGCCTCCCCAGTGGGGTGCGTCCGTGGTGTACTGAATGGCATAGCTGTGGCCTCCCGAGTAATCGCCGATCAATTCAGCTATGACCTCTGTTTGCTGGATGAAGTTCTTGGGAACGCCTCCGCCGATGTAAATAACACCTGTCTGAGCGGACTTTTCCACCATCTGGGTGATCTCGTCCACATCCTTGATTCCATCGACCATGATGCTATGTCCTTCGCGCAGAGCCATAACCATGCCGATTCCCCAGGAGCTGTCTGCGAAGGCCGGCACGAAGATGGGCACTCCCGCTTTATGAGCCGCGCCGAGGATGGTGGTATCGGGCAGGTCCTTTCCTACCATGTACATCAGCTCGCGTGATGAGTAGCGCCGGGTTGGGTCCAGGCGCTTCACAAAGTCGGATATGTGATTGTCGGCCTTGTGCAGCTCGATCTCCGATACGAAGACGTCGTAGATTCTGTCGATCTTGCATTCATTAAGATAGACATCATCTGCGCATGCACTGCCCTGGTAATGAACAATGCCCAGTCCCTCGCACAGGTCGTGAAATAGGTTGGCTCCGGTGCTCACCAGGCAATCTATCTTTCTTTCTCGCAAAAGGTAGGCAATAAACTCCCCCAGGCCTGCTGGCACCATGGCACCGGCGAGACCCAGAAAAATGGTGACATCCTCATCCAGCATGCGCTTCCAGACATTTAGAGATGTGCCAAGTTGCCCACCTTGAAAGCCCATCTTACCCATATCCGTTACCAGATCAGCAACACCCCTCTCTTTCATGGGTATTGTCGTCCTTACCTTCTCACCTTTGCAGACTAAATCATGACCATGACCGTGATCCATTCCATCCCTCAAGATTTCTTCTAATAAGTGTCGGTCTGGATACATCTTAAAGATTGTCCATCGCATTAAGCTTTATATACCAAAAAGCACACTTTAGCAAACTTCGGTGCAATTAGCCCTGTTTTCATGGGGAAGGCGAAGTGAAATGTGGAAAGCTGAAGATTCTTTGGAGCTCTACGGGATAGAGAACTGGGGCAATGGCTATTTTTTAGTTAATAATAGTGGAAATATTATTATATTGCCTAACAAAGATCCTGCGAATTCTGTGGATATTATGGAACTCATAGGGGAGATCGAAAGATCAAGAGACCTAGATTTTCCCGTGCTCCTGCGCTTCCCCCAGATCCTGGAAGATAGGATCAATGAGATCACAGGCGCATTCTTGGGCTCAATAGCCGAATTCTCCTACAAAGGCACATATCAGCCCATCTTTCCCATGAAGGTCAATCAGAGAAAAGAGGTAATCGAGTACATCATCAAATACGGAGCCAAGCACGGGATCGGCCTGGAGGTGGGCACGAAGGCTGAGCTACTGGCCGCGTTATCCCTGGGCCTGCCACGCGAGGCTCTGCTCATCTGCAACGGCTACAAGGACGAGGATTATCTGCGCCTCGCTCTGAGTATCCATAATGTAAATAATATAGTAATTGTTGTAGACCTTTTTGAGGAGATTTTTGATATTTTGAAGTATGCCGAGCAGATGGGCATCACCCCTCGCGTGGGCATGAGAGTTAAGCTCTTTGCTCGTGGCTCCGGCCGCTGGGTAGAATCGGGAGGCGAGTCAGCCAAGTTCGGTCTGTCCACCAGCGAGGCTCTGGAGTTGATGAAGCTACTGCGAGAAAATGGTCTCATAGACAGTCTGAAGATGATTCACTTTCACATCGGCTCGCAGATCACAGATATCAGGACCATCAAGAATGCCATGAGTGAAGCGGCCCGCATCTACGCCAAGGCGCGCAAGATGGCCAATATCGAATACCTGAACGTAGGAGGCGGACTTTCTGTGGACTACAACGGCTCCAACACGGCAACACCCTCCAGCGCCAACTATACTCTGCGCGAGTATGCCAACGATGTGGTCTACACCGTGCAAAAGATCTGCGATGACGAGGATGTTCCATGTCCCACAATCGTCTCGGAGAGCGGGAGAGCCATCGCAGCCTATCACAGCCTGCTCATCTTCAAGATCATAGGAAAAAAGAATGCCAAAGATTCGCTTCTGCGCACACCCAAAGAAGAGGACCCGATTCAAATCGATGATCTTTGCAGCGCTTTTAAGGAGATCAACATTGACAACTACAAGGAGCACTATCATGATGCGTTGCAGTATCGTGACGAGCTTTATGACTCCTTTAACCTGGGTAATATTGGTCTTGAAGAGCGGGCCAAAGGTGAGAATCTCTTCTGGATGGTCTGCAAGAAGGCGGCACTCCTCGCCAAGCAGGCCGAGGATGAGTCAGATGAGTTTCAGGAGCTGAAGAAGCTGGTCAGCCAAAAGTACATCGGCAACTTCTCTCTCTTTCAGTCCGTGCCGGATATGTGGGGTGTGGAGCAGATCTTCCCCACTATTCCCCTGCATCGCTTAAATGAGATGCCGGGCGAAAGGGGGCGGATTGTGGATATCACCTGTGACTCTGATGGGGAGATCAAGCGCTATGCAGGGGACAGCGAGGGCCTGGAGTACCTGGATATGCATACCCTTCGAGAGAATGAGGACTACTATCTGGGGATTTTCCTTTTGGGTGCCTACCAGGACACTCTGGGCGACTTTCACAACCTGTTAGGCTGCGCTCATGAGGTGCACGTGATGGCTGACGGGGACGATTGGTATATCTGCCAGAAGGTGGAGGGCGACACCTGCCGAAAGCTCCTGGACTTCTT